>JBDTLL010000113.1:0-7098 GCA_039934815.1 Daejeonella sp.
GAATAGGTGCTGAAACCGCCGCAAAAACCGGTAATTAAAAGCAGTTTCATATTGTAGCTGAAGTTCATTTTATTTACGCCAAGCATAACCAAAGCCCCAAAAACTACACAGCTTAAAAAATTGCTGGCTAAGGTTGCAAATGGGAAAAACGTGCTTTGATTCTTTAGCATTTTGCTAACCAATAAGCGACAAACACTTCCTAACCCTCCGCCGGCAAAAACCAATAAAAGTTCTTTCATATTAATATAGTATCCGGAATTTGATGGTATGTTCAATTTGCTTCAGATCTTTTAAAACCTGCTTGTCATATTCGGCATTTACATCCGTAATAACGTAACCAATATTTGGGTTGGTCATTAAAAATTGCCCAACAATGTTGATATTATGTTTTGCAAAAATCTGGTTGATCTGTGCCATAATACCCGGTACATTTTTGTGAATATGAATTAATCGGTGAGAACCTACCAATCGTGGCAATTGCAATTCGGGAAAATTGGAGCTTAAATGCGTATGACCTTTGTTGATGAAATCGATCATGCGCTTGGGTATAAATTCTGCATTCCGCGGATTTCCTTTCGCATCTTCAAAAATGACAATTCCCATTTGCGTACAAATATCTGCTGAAAATTTGTTCTTCGCATTTCCCAGATAACCAATGGTTTTTAGCTTCACGGCCCGGCTTAATTTCTCGTCGTCCACACGTTCGCCATTTGCTAAAACCAGCATTCCAACATCTGCAACGTATTTTTCTTCAAAGCTTTTTTTATGACGAATAGAAAATCCATCCTTCTTCAAAACGGCAATTGTTGTTTCAGGAACATCGCCGATTGCCAAACACAAAATCCGGTTTTTAGGATAGGAAATAGCTCGCGGAAGCTTATTTACATATAAAAATTCATCAAAACTTGGCGTGATGTGATCCGCTTTTTCAGCTACACTTTTCCGCTCAATATTTTCTGTGAAGGCGTAGAATTTTTTGATCATCCCAAATTCTTTTAACTGAAAATCAGAATGACCGTCGCCAATTCCATAAATTTCTCCCGAAAGGTTTAAATCAGTTAATAATTTAACTTTTCCGCCTTCGTCAGATAATGGATTTTCCTTATCGAAACCAATTATTACATCGTTATCATCAAAAATGAAGGTATTGGCGTAAATATTTTCTTTGTGAATATGGTAGTTGAGAACTACCGGAGTGATAAATTCTTTAAAACCGCCGGAAACGATGAGTACATCATCGGCGTGCTTTTTAAAAAACGTACTATTTCTGGAAAATGAAGCAGAAACTTTCTTCTTTAATCGCGTAATTAATTGTTTTAGATGACCGCGGTTGGCCTGCAACAATTGTACACGCCCATTCAAGCTATCGCGAAAGGACATTTTGCCTTCCATGGCTGCATTGGTCAGATCTTCAATTTGTTTAAAAATAATCTCCTTTTCGGGATGTTTTCTTAGAGAAATACGGGCAAGTTCATCCAAAGCTTCTACTTGTGTAAAAGTACTGTCGAAGTCGATGATGTAAAATTGTTTCAAAACAGAAGTTCAAATGGTTGATATGATGTTATTGCAGCAAAATTATCAATTCTCTTTCCATGACTCGCATATTTCAAGAATACTTTTGCTGATTGGCTTAAAATTAAAGTTTAATTCGTCTTTTACTTTGCTGTTAGAATAGTGCTGTTTTTTAAATGCACTTCTTACAGTTTCGCTGGTTAAACTTGTCTCTTTACTGCCAAACAGTTTGGTTAATTTTGAAAAAAACAGAGCAGATTTAAGCATCCAGGGCTTTAATTCTGTAGAAGGAGGGTTTTTATGAAATGCCTGCGCAACTTCAGAAAAGAATTGTTTGTATGTATAATTCTCCGCGTTTATTAAATAACGTTCTCCGGAAATATCGCTGTCCATCAGTCGGATCATTGTTTCTGCAACATCTGCAACATCCACTAAACCAAAACTTCCGGTAGGATAATATTTTAAACCTTTATTTACGGTTTCAAACAGTTTTCCGCTTCCTTCAGTACCTGCATTTTTACCAATAATAACAGACGGATTTACAATAACCGCATCTAATCCTTCGGCAATACCCTTAAAAACTTCCATCTCACTTTCGTATTTGGAAATAGAATAAGCAGATTTTGAGTTATTAAACTCCCAAATATTTGTCTCATTGGCTTGCTGGCCGTTTTTCGCTTCGCCAACTGCCGAAACAGAACTAACATGAAGCAATTTAACCTGGGGATTTTCAAGACAAATATCCACCACATGAGCGGTGCCTTCTACATTTATCTTCAGCATTTTCTTTTTATCCGCCGGATTAAAGGAAATAAAAGCTGCACAATGGTAGATTTTTGTCGCACCAGCCAGAGCGTCTTTTAAAGAAAAGTAATCAGTAATATCCGCGTTGCGCCATTCTATTAATGAATTATCATTTAATAGTTTGGGAATAATAGAATTAGATCTTTTTAAACAAATAATTTTTTCGCCCTGCGATGTCAGTTGCCGGCTTAATTCAGAACCTAAAAATCCGGTAGCGCCGGTAACTATTATCATTCTGCAGAATATTTTTAAATGCCTTCAAAAGTAATCGAATAAAATAGATATTTGCCTTTCATGTTTTTATTAAGATAGGCAAATGTGGCTATCCGGATAATTGTTATTTTTTCTCCAATCAACTGAATTATGTCTTTAACTGATTTCCTTTCTCCCATAAACCTTCAAAAGTTAACTCCTAAAGAAGGGTTTTTGGTTAGCCAGATGGGAAATAAGCTGGAAATTTTTAGTAATGATTTCCCGGATTTGGAGAACAATAAATTTGATGTTGCCTTTATTGGTGTACTGGAGGATCGTAATTCAAACAACAATCAGGGAACGGCACTTGGTCCGGATTATGTTCGCGAAAAATTTTATCAGCTTCACGAAGGAACTTATAATTCACGAATTGTTGATCTGGGAAATATTAAGCAAGGTTCTAAAGTTTCTGACACGTATATAGCCCTAAAAATGGTTATTACAGAGCTGGTTAAAATGGATATTCTGCCTGTTATTCTGGGTGGAAGTCAGGATTTAACCTATGCGCAGTACTTGGCTTACGAAGAACTGGAGCAGAAAGTAGATTTGCTGGTCATCGATTCACATTTGGATCTCGACGAAAATCACGAGCATACTTTAGAAACAACTTCGTCATCCTATCTCAACAAAATTTTACTTCACGAACCGAATTATCTTTTCAATTACAGCAATTTGGGTTACCAAACTTACTTTGTAAATCAGGACAGTTTGCGGGTGATGGAAAAATTGTATTTCGATGTTCATCGTTTAGGCGAATTTCTGGGAAAAGTAAATGTCTCAGAACCAATTATTCGCAACGCAAACATGATCAGTTTTGATGTGTCGGCTATCCGTTCGTCAGATGCCTGTGCCAATTCTAACGCCACGCCAAATGGTTTTTACGGCGAAGAAGCTTGCCAGATTTGTCGCTATGCAGGAATGAATGATAAGTTAACCTCTTTTGGTTTATACGAGTTTAATCCGGCGTTTGATCAAAATGGGCAAACCGCTTTATTACTTGCCCAAATGGTTTGGTACCTGATAGATGGGTTTTACAACCGCAAAAAAGATTTGCCTTTGCAACCCAAATCCCAGTATATTATTTATCGTGCGAATCTCAAAAATGAAACGCATGAATTGATATTTGTGAAGAGTAAAAAAACGGATCGCTGGTGGATGCAGGTTCCATATCCTAGTGGAATTTCAAAAAATGAACGGTATCATTTAGTTCCATGCAGGTATGAAGATTATCAAATAGCAATCTCCGGCGAGATGCCTGATCTTTGGTGGAGAACTTATCAGAAGCTAATTTAGTATACAGTCTTAGCTTAAATTTTATAATAATTTTTATAGTAGGTGCGTTTTAATGCCTGCTTTTAATTTACAGATAACTATTCCTTTTAATGATGAAATTAGTCAAAATCTTATTTTTCACCTTACTTTCAATTGCTTCGATAAATCTTTTTGCCCAATCAAAATCATACACAATTAATGGTCAAATTTCGGCGAAAGGGGTAAGTAAGTTATATTTTACCGAGGGAAACTTTTTTGGCCAGGACAATGGAAAAGCCAAAGAAGTAGAAGTTAAAGCAGGTAAATTTTCCATATCCGGGAATTTTAAAGAACCCATCCCGGTTTTTTTATCTCTTTCAGAAACTCTACAACCAGGAACAGATGATGTTATCCAGTTTATTCTGGATGAAGGAACGATCAATGTTAAAGTTCAGGATAAACTGAAATCAGCCAAAGTAACAGGCTCGGCAGCTAATGATGGCGCTCAAAAGTTAAAAAGCGGACAGATTAAATTTGAAACTGAATTTGCACGTTTAAACGAAGCTGCACAGGCAGAAGCCCAAAGCGGAATTCCGGTTGATTCATTGCAAAGAAAGTACGGTCCATTGTTTGCAAACGTGCAGAATGAGATGTTAGATTATCAGCAAAATTTTGTTCGTGCTAACAAAAACGCGTTCATATCTATGTTAGTAATAACAGACCTGGTGCGTACAACTCAAAATTATATCGAAGCAGATTCGCTGTTTAATTCATTAGATCCAAAGATTACTTCCGGCGCTTCCGCGAAGCAAATTGGAAACTTTATAAAAAGCAATAAGAAAACTTCTATTGGTGCTATGGCTCCGGATTTTTCGTTGGCAGACACAACAGGGAAAAAAGTTGCGCTGTCGTCCTTGCGGGGGAAATATGTTTTATTAGATTTTTGGGCTTCATGGTGTAAGCCTTGTCGCGACGAAAATCCAAATATTGTGCAGGCATATCAGGATTTTAACGGCAAAGGTTTTACGGTTTTGGGTGTGTCTTTAGATCGCGAAAAGAAGAACTGGTTACAGGCAATAAATGCTGATGAACTGACCTGGAATCATGTTTCCGATCTTAAGTTTTGGTCCAGCGAAGCTGCTGTGCTTTACGGCGTTGGCAGTATTCCTGCTAATTTTCTGCTTGATCCGAAGGGGAAAATTATTGGGCGCAATTTACGCGGGCCTGCTTTACAGGATAAATTGAAAGAGATATTTAGATAAGAAAATGGCCAATTGCCAGAAAAACTACTCCTGCAAGGGAGATAAGAAAGGCGGTTCGTCCAAACATAAATCCAAATATTAAACCTAAAACGGTTAATATTCCGCCTATCTTAAAAAAAGTTGATTTATTAACTCTTTCGGTGGCCGAATCATCAAGTTTTGAGCGGGTGTCAGAGTCAAATTGATTTGAAGTCGAAAAAGTTTGATATTCATTTTGGTCAGAATTTGTACTCTTTTCTAACACGGGTTCGTCAATAATTTGGGTTGATTCCTTTTCAACCTTTTCTGATATTGAAAAAATACTATCTGCACCTGCCTTGGCTGGCAATTTAGAAAAAGCAGAATTGCTTCCTGAAAGAAGCAATATAAAAAGGCCAAATAATTTTACTGTAAATCTCATTTTCTATACAAAAAGCAGGATTACATTTCGGGAAGACATTTTTTTGTGTTTTTCTTCCGGAAGATAATTTGTAATCGCAGCTCTTTCTATACGGATGCGAAACCCTGAAGGGTGTGATTTTTAAACGATTTTTTGTAACGTTTTTAAAACAAATCCTGACCTATATCATGTCGAAAGTAGCGGCCATCATAATAAATTCGACCAGCATCTGCGGTAGCGGTTTGTATAGAATCAAATAAAGTGTCTTTTAATGCCGTAATAGCTAATACGCGGCCTCCGCAAGTTTTAATAACACCGTTGTCAGCTTCCGTTCCGGCCTGAAAAACCAGCGAATCGCGAACATTGTCGATTCCGCTAATTCCTCTTCCTTTTAAATATTCGCCCGGATAGCCGCCGGCTACCAGCATAATTGTGGTAGCAAATTTATCAGAGATCGTTAATTGTTTAGTTTCCAGGTTTCCCTGAGCCACACCTTTTAAAAGCTCAACAAAATCACTTTCAATTCGGGGCATTACACTTTCCGTTTCCGGATCTCCCATACGGGCATTGTATTCAATTACAAATGGATTTCCTTCCACATTCATTAAGCCTATAAAAATGAATCCTTTGTAAGGTATATTGTCAGATTTTAAACCATTAACTGTTGGTTTGATGATTTGATCTTCTACCTTTTTCATAAAGGCAGCATCGGCAAATGGCACCGGAGAAACGGCACCCATTCCGCCGGTGTTTAATCCGGTATCGCCTTCGCCAATACGTTTATAATCTTTTGCTTCCGGAAGGATTTTATAACTATTTCCATCAGTCATTACAAAAACGGAAAGCTCAATCCCTTTAAGAAATTCCTCTATAACTACTTTATTTCCGGCTGAGCCAAATTTGTCACCTTGAAGCATTTCTACCAATTCAGTTTTTGCTTCGTCTATAGAACTGCAAATCAATACCCCTTTTCCGCCAGCTAAACCATCTGCTTTTAATACAATTGGCAAATTTTGAGTTTCCAGATACTTTAGACCTTCCTGCAAAGTTTCTGCTGTAAAAGACTTGAATTGCGCCGTTGGAATGGAATGGCGGATCATAAACTGCTTTGAGAAATCTTTACTTCCTTCTAATTGTGCACCTTCCATTTGTGGACCAATCAGGGCAACATGTTTCAGATTATCATCGTTTAAGAAGTAGTCATGAATACCTTTTACCAAAGGTTCTTCCGGTCCGACAAGCACCATTTTAATTCCATTGCTAAAAATGAAACTCTTAATGGCGGCAAAATCTGTAATGTTTAGATTTACATTTTTGCCATAAAATGCAGTTCCGGCGTTGCCCGGAGCGATGAACAGTTTGTCACAATTATCGCTTTGCGAAATTTTCCATGCAAAAGCACTTTCACGTCCTCCGGAACCAAGTATAAGGATATTCATAAGGCAAAGATATTTTATTGAGATGAGATAATAGAAAACAGATTGGATATAATTGTTTTCCAAAAGCCCGATCATTTTGCTAATTATCTGTTCGGAATATGCTTCCGAAAGCTATCAATCTTATTTTAATTAGTAATTTTACCCAATCCCAAATGCCATCTTGACTTATGCATCGTCATGGCGTAATTGTTGTATAATT
>JBDTLL010000114.1:0-7097 GCA_039934815.1 Daejeonella sp.
AATCGTGTGGAGGCGATTAATTTGCGATTTTTGGCGTCTATAGAATAAGTGCCAATATCAGCAGCTTCAATAGAAAACTTGAGTAAATTATCAGATTTTGCCTTTTCTTTTCGGTTGATAACCATTTCGGTAATCTCAAAAATCAAGACCAAAATTCCGTCTGTAACTTCATCCGCATTTACTCTTGGTTGGTAAATAAAATTGAAATATCGATCCTCTGTCTCATCCGTAGCAAGGGATTTTATTTGCATGTGGATTTCATTTCCTTCAAATGCCTCTCCGGTTTGGTAAACGTCATGCAAAATAGAATCAATCAATGAGCCTTTTAATTCCGGTAATGCTTCAAAGAATTTATGGCCTCTAAGCTTCTTTCCCGGGAACAGTTCCTGATAATGCGGATTAACCAGTTCAAATATAAATTCCGGACCAGCCAAAACGGTTATTCCGGCCGGGGCCTGCATAAACAAGCTGGTTAGATGATCCCGTTGCTTCAATGCTTCGGCTTTAGCAGCCCGTTGCTGCCCTGTTCTTACCCGCACGGTCGATTCCAGATCGCGGTTAAAGTTCAGCAAATTCACTTCAGAATCCAGGAGTTCTGCGTTTCTAACGTTCAATTCTTCCATGCTTACCAGCAAAGCACTGTTAGCAACTGTTAGTTCTTTATTGGTATAATTTAATTCATCTACCAAAATCTGTTCTCTCGCCAATCCTCTATCCAGAGCTTCCTTACTTAAAATTTCATGGGTAATATTATTGGTGGTTAAAAGCAAATAATTACATTCTCCGGTTTTTTCCAGAAATGGAATAATCTCCAACATCCGCCACATGGAAACGATCTCCTCCCCATTTGGAGAAGGAACATAATACGAAAACGGAGGCATGTTAACTGTTTTCTTAGTGGAAGTTGCCTTGCTTAAAGCTTCAGCGAGGAGCTTGCCGCTGCCCGGGCCAGCCTCATCGGGATCAAATGCGTCCCAAAGTGACACGCCCTCCAGCGATCTGCTTTGAGTACTTGTTGCAATTTGGTACGCCTCATTATACTTGACAATGATGTGATCCGGCTCCGTACGTAGAATTATTCTGGGAACTTCTGCATGGAATAATGTTGTAAAAAAATAATTATCAAAAAAATTCATACAGAAAAAGATGTGTTAAATACTTGTTTTTCAAATGTATGCTAAATTAAATGGATAATTTTTTTAATCGCTCCAATCAGCGGTTTAATGATAGAGGTCAATTTCCCAAACGGAATTTAATTGTAATTAGATGACCTGTGCTGGCATCAGCGGGCATATATCAATGAATGTCAAATTCTCATCAACATATTAATAATGGCCACTTTTAAGCAGTAAGTTATAAATTTGTATTCAATCAGAGATTACGCCATTAGAATGTTGTTCTCTAATGAATACATCTATCTACATCTTAAAAAATGAAAGAACAATCGAAACTCATCCGCAATCAATCGGCACGCTCTTTTAACCGCGAGCATTCTGTGCCTTTATATCTTACCTCCAGTTTTATATTTGACAATGCAGAACATGGCCGGGCTATGTTTGCCGATGAAGTGGAAGGCAATTTATATTCACGTTACTCAAACCCAAACACCACAGAACTGATCAATAAAATTGTGGAAATGGAAGGTGCAGAAGCGGGACTGGCCTTTTCCTCGGGTATGGCTGCCGTATTTGCTTCAATTGCCGGACTACTGAAAAGCGGAGATCATATTGTGGCTTTTCGTTCTGTTTTTGGATCCACTCATCAGCTGTTTACGCAATTGCTACCGCGATGGGGCATTACAACCACTTATGTGGATGCCTCAAAACCGGAAGATTTCGAAAAAGCCATGCGGCCGGAAACCAAAATGGTGTTTCTGGAGACGCCCTCAAACCCCGGCCTGGAGCTGGTTGATCTGGAATGGCTGGGAAAATTAAAAGAAAAATACAAATTCATACTGAACGTAGATAACTGTTTTGCCACACCGTACCTGCAAAAACCAATTGCTTTTGGCGCTGATCTGGTGAGTCATTCGGCCACTAAATATATGGATGGGCAAGGCCGGATTTTAGGCGGTTTATTGGTAGGTCGTGCCGATCTGATGAAAGAGCTGCTATTTTTTATCCGTCACACCGGACCGGCCATGTCGGCTTTCAATGCATGGACCATTTCTAAAAGTCTGGAAACGTTAACCCTTCGTCTCGACAGACATTGCAGTTCGGCGCTGAAGCTTGCCGAAGCTCTGGAAGAAAATAACGCAATAGAAGAAGTTCGCTACCCTTTCCTGCCCTCTCATCCGCAATATGAGCTGGCTAAAAAACAAATGAAATTAGGCGGCGGCGTGGTTACTTTCACAATTAAAGGCGGAGCCGAAAGGGCCATTAAATTTATGGACGCCCTGAAAATGATCCTGCTGAGTCCTAACCTGGGCGATTCACGAAGCATTGTAACGCATCCAACTACCACAACCCATTCAAAATTATCTGAAGAAGAACGTGTACGGCTTAAAATTTACCCGGGTACCATCCGGATTTCTGTTGGGCTGGAAGATCCTGAAGATATCCTGGAAGATGTTAGTCAGGCGATAGAAGCTGCTCAGGATTAACCTTTCAACTGTTTATTTTCGGTAAAAATTCTAATGGAAAATAAGGTTTTTAAAAAAACCATTGTTTTTCGCTTCCTGAATTATCAAGAAATTTTAATATTTGTCTGTGACATTTCTCTTCCCCTTCAGTCTAATTTGTGCCGTAAAAAATAACGTGAATGCTTTCTGATACAAATAACCCTGTTTCTGCCAATATTAATTTCGAAATTCTTTTTTATGAGGGCCTGCAGCCCATGTGGATATTTGATTCGGGTACACGCAAATTTTTAGAAGTTAATCAGGCCGCCATAACGATGTATGGTTATTCCAGAGAAGAGTTTCTTTTGATGTCACTGCCGGATATCTGGCCCGTAGAAGATCTGGGCGATCAAAAATTCAAACCGGGTGAATCAAATCAAAACTACACCATAGAATCAGAACATATTTACAAAAACAGAAAAAGAGTTGAAGTAGAAATAATGATCTTCCCATTCTATTTCAAAGGAAAGGCGGCCCGGCTGGCTTTTGTAAAAGATATTAGCGAACGGAAAAAAAGGGAGGCACATCTTGTGTTTTTAAACAAAGCCAGTGAAGATCTGGCATTATCCTTTGAGGTGACAACAGCGCTTAAAAATGTTTCTGCATTGATTGTTCCTAAGTTCACCAACTGGTTCACTGTAAATCTTTTGGAAGGTGAACAATTGAAATTACTGTATGTAAGTAATGAAAACCCCGACTATATTGCATGGGCGATAGACCATCGCATAAAAAATCCGGTCACAATTTCTGATACGGGAGTCCAGGGGCATATTTTAAGAACCGGCGAATCATCCCTCGTACCGTATGTTACTGATGAAATGCTGGATGAACTCGTAACAGATAAGGAATTATTGCGTGTAATAAAACCTATGAATTTACGGTCGTCTATTTCGGTGCCCATGATCGTCAAAAATAAAATCATTGGTACTGTCAGTTTCATATCTACCATTGACGAAAAAATATATGATGAATTAGACCTGGTATTCGCAAAAGACTTTGCTATCCGCATCGGCCTTGTTCTTGAAAACGCCCGCATCCATCAACAATCAATGACGGAAATTGAAGAACGAAAGAAAGCGGAAAATAAAAAAGATGAATTTATAGGCGTTGCAAGTCATGAATTAAAAACTCCTTTAACTACACTTTCGGCCACTTTACAAATGCTGGATCGGATCTATAAAAACGATCCTGAGTCGCGAAAGATCCCTGAATTATTAAGATCAGGAAATAAAAGTGTGGCCAAACTCAACCAGCTTGTAAGTCAGCTTTTAGATGTTTCAAAAGTTGAAGTGGGACAATTAAAGCTTCACAAATCAACCGTAAACTTATCAGATATCATCAGCGACAGCTGTCATTTTATTGAATTAATTTCAGAGCACGATATCCAGATCAAAGGAGAGCAAAATTTAGAAGTGCTATGCGATTCTCAACGGATAGAACAGGTTGTACTTAATTTTTTAAACAATGCCATCAAATATTCTCCGGATTCTAAAACCATCGAAATCTGTGTCGAAAAGATCAATGGTTTTGTTAAAGTTTCTGTAACTGATTTCGGAATAGGTATTGACCCGGAAAAATTAAAACATATTTTTGACCGCTATTACCGTGTAGATTATTCCGGAATTCAGTATTCCGGTTTGGGCCTGGGCCTTTATATTTCTGCGGAAATAATCCGCCTGCACAAAGGAAGCATCGGTGTTGACTCAGAACCGGGTAAAGGTTCAATGTTCTGGTTTAAGCTGCCGATAGTTTAGATTGCTCTGATTCTTGATGCATTTCAAATTTAATATCGTTGGATCGAACCTGAAATACTGAGCGGTAAATATTCAGCTTAAGCTACATCTTTAAGGTAAAAGAAAAAAGTTGAGCCTTCACCTTCAATACTGTTCACTTCAATTTTGCTGTCGTGATATTTCAAAATTTCAGAAACCAGGTAAAGACCTATCCCGAAACCGGAAACTGTTTTGAATTTTTCATTCTCCACTCTGTAAAAACGACTAAAGAGCTTTTCCTGATCCTTTAAGCTAATTCCTTCTCCTTTATCCTGCACATAAATTTTCAAGTCTTCACCCGCCTTCTCACAACCAACAGTTATTAAGCTTCCGGCAGCCGAATACTTAACAGCATTGGTTATCAAATTTACCAGAACCTGGGAAATCTTGTCACTGTCGACTTCAATTTTTGAGTCTTCGCAATAAGATAATTTAATGGGATGAGTGGAGCTTATCATTTGGGCATCGGCAACAACCTCATTTAACAAAGTACTTACGTCAACCGTCTGTTTCTGAAGTTTAAATTTTCCCTCTTCTATACGGGTGAGATTTAAGAAATCACTAATCATTGAGGACATTTTACTAGTTTGAGAATCTGCCCTGGTTAATGCTTTAATTGTAAATTCGTCAGAATTCTTTTTGGCTTTTGCAAGCACGATCTGCACAAAAGATTTGATAGTAGTAAGCGGTGTTCTGAGCTCGTGGCTGATAATCGCGATAAAGTCATTCTTTCGAAGTTCATCTTGTTTTTGCTTGGTGATATCCAAAACGGAGCCTATAAATCGTACCGGTTTATCGTCCTGATCAAAAAACACTTTTCCCTTTGCCTTAACCCAGCGTATTTTTTTATCCGTTTGGCCTACCGTGCGGTATTCAACATCATAATCACCACCACTCAAATTTTTATCGAATGCCTCATCAATTAATTTATTGATCCGATCGCGATCTTCATCGTGTAAACCCGTCAGGAAGCTATCTTCATAAGTAACCTCTTTATCATGATATATTCCGAATAATTCTCTGCAGCGTGGGTCCCACATCATGGTTCCGGCTTTCAGATCCATATCAAAGGTGCCTAGTTCAGCGGATTGGGTAGCAAGTCGTAAGTGCTCTTCCTTTTCAATGATACGCCGCTCATTTTTTTTAAGTTCCGTAATATCTCTTGCAATTTTTGATATACCGATTAGCCTGCCGTCTGAGTCTTTAACAGGAGATATTTTTAAGGAAAGATCCAGCACCTTGTTATCCTTAGTTAACACCTGCGTTTCGAAGGGTTTGATCTGTACACCGGATCTCAACATCTCTAAAATGTTTTGTTGATCATCCAGATGGAAAGCGAATATTTTATAAGCCGGTTCACCTATCATTTCTTCAGAGGTGTAACCAAAGATTATTTCAGCGGCCTTGTTCCAACTCGAAATGGTCAGCTCGAGTGAGATGCCGATGATGGCATCACCGGACGACTCCACAATTGCGGCGAGTTTGGAACTTTCCTGGTTCACCTCGGTTATTCTCTGATTTTTGACCTCAATCTGCTCCAGCATGTGATTAAAGGCATCCGTAAGAGAGCCCAGCTCATCATTTCCAATTTTAACAGCCCGAATGGAATAATCTCCTTTTTCAGAAATATTCCTGGCTGTTTTTTGGAGCGATATTATCGGAAGAGAAATGGCCCTTTGAAAAATAGTGGAAGCGAAAAAACCGAAAAACAGCGTGGCAACAATAAGCACCAGAGAAACAAGGCTATTGAACTGAATCTGGGCGTAAAGTTCTGCCAGGCTTGATTTAATAAATAAAGTACCCAGATGAACGTCTTTCTGATTAACCGGCTGAAATCCTTCAATAAAACCACTCTTGAACGAGTAGCCATCAACATCTGGCTTTACAGGAAATGATTTATTATTCAGATTTTTAGGATATCGGGCAAAAATATTCCCCTCGCTGTCATACAAGCATGCTGCAGTTACTTTTTTATCCGCCCGCAAGGCACTTAAAATTTCATTTGCTTCGTCCTGGCTTTGAAATGCAAGCGCTGCCGAACTGTTGGAAGCAATTACGATAGCAAGTGTAGAAACTTTTCTTTCTTCGGCTTTCCGGAAACTAAAAAATTCAAAAACGATATAAGACCCGGCCATCAATAACAAGGCTGCTGAACATGTTATTAGGATAACGCTTGTTAACTTTTGGCGAATAGGTAAATCTCTAAAACGCATACCTTAATTTGCCCGGTAAATTTTGGATAAGCTCAACAGCTTGGAACTTATATTTAATCGGGATGCTTTCGCTTCGTCAATATTTATTTGCAGCCGCAAATTATTTCCTTCTTTAAAAAAACGAATAATACCACCCCATCTTGCAAAATTTGCCGCGTCGCTTACGGTTAAAATTCTTTTCCGGTTAAGTTCAGGAAGTAAATCTTTAACATCTGCTGCCCTGGAAGCCGAGACAAATAGAATATTGCATTGATTAATTTCTTTTACATTGTCAATTCGCTGCACGATGATTGCCCTTCCACCCAACTTTTCTCCCTTTACCAAATCATTTATATAGGTGCTGAACTGATCATCGCCCCATATTTTTATGATAAATGGCCCTGCCGAACCTGTATTAGTTTCAGCCGGCCAGTCAATAAAACGGGTAAAATTATAAATGAAAGCCGCTTTAACCTGGTATTCGTTAACAGGCCTCATCTGTGTGAAAGAGGA
>JBDTLL010000115.1:0-7095 GCA_039934815.1 Daejeonella sp.
CAATCGCGGTTTGGATATAAATCAGCTGCAGAAACTATCGAAACGGCAAAAAAAACAATCAAAGCCGGCTACCCATTGGATGCCGTTGTATTGGATCTTTTCTGGTATGGCGATGTAAAAACTATGGGTAATCACGACTGGCGCAGAGATTCATTTCCGCAGCCGGAAAAAATGCTCGCAGAATTAAAAGGAATGGGCGTAAAAACTATTCCCATCACTCAAACTTACGTCACCAAGCTTTCCGATAATTTTAAAACTGCTACAGAAAAAAGCCTGTTCGCAAAAGATGCCTGGGGAAAAGATTATATAATCGGCGATTTTTGGGCGGGAGCTTCCGGATTGATCGATATTTTTAAACCAGAATCCCAGCAATATTTATGGAGTTTTTATAAAAATAGAATCAATGAGGGCGTAGCCGGATGGTGGTGTGATTTGGGCGAACCTGAAAAACATCCGGATAGCATTCGTCATGTAAATGGAATTGCCCGAAGCGTGCATAGCATTTATCCCTTGTTTTGGGCCAAAACAATTTTTGACGGTTATCAGAAAGATTTTCCGGAACAACGGGTTTTTAATTTAGCCCGATCAGGTGGCGCAGGCATGCAACGTTATTCAACTTTTCCCTGGAGTGGTGATGTTTCCAGATCATGGGATGGGTTTAAGGCGCAGGTTCCCATTATGCTGGGAATGAGTATGAGCGGCGTTGGTTATATGCATTCAGACGCCGGCGGTTTTGCGCAAGGCGAAAAAGATGCTGAATTATATATTCGATGGATGCAATTTGCCAGTTTTACGCCCATTTATCGTGCGCATGCAGATCCGGCGGTTGCAGCACCGGAGCCCATTTTTTGGGATGCCGAAACTCAAAAAATTGTGAAAGAGTTTGTTAAACTTCGGTATCGATTTTTGCCGTATAATTATTCTTTGTCCTATTTAAATACAACAACCGGCAGACCGCTTGCAATGCCCGTGAATTATTTTGAGCCGCAAAATTCACGTCTCGAAAATATTAATGACGAGTATTTATGGGGACAAAACCTGCTGGTTGCTCCGGTAATTCAAAAAGGAGTTTCAGAACGTAAAGTTATTTTCCCTTCCGGGGATTGGGTTGACATGAACAGCCATGCGACTTATAAAGATTCAGCAACTATAAAATTAAGCCTTTCAGTTTTACCGGTTTTTGCCAGAGCAGGAAGTTTTATCCCGCAAGGAAAAAATATTCAAAACACAGAAATGTATAATAGCGACACATTGACGGTTAAATATTTTTTAAGTGAGAGCCGAAACGCTGAGTTTGAAATGTATGATGATAACGGGAAAGATCCTAAGGCTTTAGAAAATGGCAGTTATGAGCTTTTAAACTTTAAAGGAACTTTTGAGAAAGATGTTTATACTATTTCTGTTTCGAGCTCAAAACCGGGAAAGATGCGGGACATTTATTTTGAAATTCCTAACATGCTAAAGCCAGAACACGTGTTGCTTGACAACAAGAAAGTGAAAGTAAAAAGTCAGAAAAAAATGCTCGGAAATGCAAGTTTTGCTTCCTATGATAAAGTAAACCATATGCTGAAAATTCACATTAAAAATTCAGGCAAAAAACAAGTAATTCAGATAGAAAAGGAAGATTAATTTTAAAATTTAATCAGGCTGAAAAGTAACAAAACAAAGAATTGCAAAATCATAGTTCCATCCAGAAACAGGAAGTAGAAGTATTCGTTTTTTTTGAAGTTAGAGCGGAAAATCAGCCATCCTGTTAAGAAAATAGTGAGCATTAAACCAAAAAATTTGTAATCAAACTGATTGGTAAAAAGGAATAATAGCACCAGATAAATTGCCAGTAAAATCTGGCAAATGAAGTATGCTTTTTTTTCGCCCAATAGCACAGGAATAGTCTTCAGTGCGCTACTGCGGTCCTGAAATAAATCACGTATATCAAACGGAATTGTAATGGCGGCGATGAACAAAAACCGTTTCGCGATGAGCAAGATCGTATCCCGTGAGGTGATTGCCGAAAGCTGATTTGATTCTATTTCTAAAATGGGCAGCAAAACGGAACTCAACGACCACACCAGTGCTATCAAAAATAATTTGATGCCTGGAATATTTCGAAGTCCGAATTTTTTATCGTGAAAACTAAAAATGGGAAGACTATAACCTACGGATAGCATTCCTAAAAAAACCATTAAAATCTGTCCGGTTAATGACAGGAAAAAGAATAGCGGAATTAAGCAAAGTGTGGCGATTAACGTAATGGAAATCATTAAACGGTAATGCGAAAAAATCCAGTGTACTCTTCTGAAACGTGATTTTGTGGGGTCTTTTGGTTTTGATAATAGAATAGCAAAATTATATTGTGCTATGGTTGCACAAAAAAGAAATGCCAAAACGTATTTTTCTGGTTTTACATCTAATAACTGATAGGTAACCAATCCCTGGGCTATGGCGCACAATGCAATAAATAAATTGCTGAACAACAAAAAGTCTAAAGATTCCCGGAAGTATTTATTCAGTTTCGACGCTATCATTTTACCCGATACTGAAGGAAATTGACGTAAGAAAGGCCCAAAAACGTTTATTAGAAATCATTCCAGAAATAAATAACTACCCTTTTTTAAATTCGGGATTATGAATTGTTGGCAGAATTATCGCCCCTGCGCAATTCAAATATCGTTATTTCCGGGAGAATACCAACCCGGCCGGGATAGCCTAAAAAGCCGTAGCCTACGTTTACATATAACTGCTGATTTTTTTCGCGGTAAAAACCAGCCCATTCAGAATAAATATATTGCACCGGGCTCCATTGAAACTCTTGTGTGCGAACGCCAAACTGCATTCCGTGCGTGTGTCCGCTAAACATCATATCTATTTCCGGAAATTCCGGTAAAACCTGTGCACGCCAATGTGATGGATCATGAGATAAAAGCAATTTTACAGGCTCATTTTCTGTTCCTATCACCGCTTTACTTAAGTCGCCGTATTTTGCAAACCGCCCGGCACCCCAGTTTTCAATACCTACAATAGCAATAGATTCATTGTTAATTTTTAAACTGCGGTTTTCATTCAGCAATAAATCCCAGCCCATGTTTTTATGCGTCAGCTTTACATCTGCAAGGCTTTTTGCCTTTGCGGGAGATGGTTCCTTGCCAAAATAATAATCGCCGTAATCATGATTTCCGAGTACGGAATAAACACCTAAGGGAGCTTTTACTTTAGAAAAAATATCCTGATAATCACGCATTTCTGATGCGATGTTGTTTACCAAATCTCCTGTAAAAAAAATCAAATCTGGTTTTTGGTTTAGCATCATTTCCACGCCGCCCAAAACTGCTTTTCGGTTATAAAAACTTCCGGAATGTATATCAGAGATCTGACCTAAAGTTATTCCGTCAAAAGATTTTGGAAGATTGGGCAGATATAAAATTTTTCGCTTTACGCGATAATCATATGCACTGGAAATCATTCCGTAGCTTAAGGAAGCCAGTGGGATAGTTGCAACCAAAGCTCCGGCTTTTAAAAGAAAATCTGAACGTGGAATTTTATGGCTGCTGTCAATTTTTGGAGATGCTTTTTGCTTGAATAATTTGATTCTGACTAATACAATCAAGCGTCTTATCTCGTCGATAAGTAAAAAAGGTAAGAAGAAAAATTTGGCAATAAACGTGAGGAAAAATGCGACTAGAATAACAGACTTAAAGGCAAGCCGGATGTTAAAAACAAAAACAACAATTACTCCGCACAACAATAAAAAAGAATATCCCCACCAAAGCCAGGTGAAAATATTCTTTTGTTTGTTAGTCCATTTTTTATTTATTGAATTTACTGCTTTATATATGTAAAAATCAATCAGCAATAAAAGCCCGCTGATCAGCATCAATCCCAAAGTTCTACTATCCATTCATGTTAATTAAGCTTGTTTTGCAATTAGTAACGGCCTTTATCGTCTCCGTAATCTTCATCTTCATCGTTAAATTCTGCACTAAACAAACTGTTAAACATATCTGAAAACGTGAATCCATTGTCTAAGAAAGACTTACTTAATTGTGAAAATTCTGCCAGTCCGTGAAGTAGAAATTCCATTAGCAATACTTGCTGATTCTCGCTTAAAGTAGGATGAAACTTCCTGATCAGACCCTGTAATCCGGGAACAGACTGAATATTCTTTTTGTATTCGGCAGTTGAAAGATCATCAAAAATATTTACGCTATTACCGGCTCCAAACCAGTTTATAATTTCAGAGTAGGGATTTGCAGTCTTCGATTTTTTTAACTTTTCAGGATCGGGGAAATAAGTAGCCATTAAGGTTTTGATGGCTTTACCCACTAATATATTGGCAACCTTTGCAGGACCTTCTAATTCGCCTTCGTAAACCAATTCTATTTTTCCGGTGATGGCGGGAATTACGCCCAGAAAATCTGAAATACGAACAAACGTTTGAGTTTCACCATTAATCAGCATTCTTCGTTCTGCATTGCTTATTAAATTCTCGAAAGCAGAAATAGTTAAACGTGCAGAAACGCCTGATTTTTTATCAATGTATTCAGAATTACGTGCTTCAAAAGCAATTTGCTCAACCAGATCTTTTACCAGGCCATCAGCTTCCACAGATTCTTTTTGAGCTTTGCTTAAACGAGCTTCCTGCTGTGTAATTTTCCTTGAAATTTCTACTGATTGCGGATAATGAGTTAATATCTGACTTTCAATACGGTCTTTTAGTGGTGTTACAATGGCACCACGATTTGTGTAATCTTCCGGGTTTGCAGTAAAAACAAATTCGATATCTAAAGGCAATCGGAGTTTAAATCCACGAATTTGGATATCTTTTTCCTGAAGAATATTAAAAAGAGCAACCTGAATACGTGCCTGTAAATCTGGCAACTCATTAATTACAAAAATACCTCTGTGCGCACGCGGGATTAAGCCAAAATGAATAACGCGTTCGTCAGAATAGGTAAGTTTCATGGTGGCCGCTTTTATCGGATCCACGTCGCCAATTAAATCTGCAACTGTAACATCCGGTGTAGCTAATTTTTCGGTATAGCGCTCAGAACGGTGTAGCCAGCTAATTGGAGTTTCATCACCCTTGGTTTCTAACTCATGCCTGCCAAACCAGGAAATTGGATTTAGCGGATCTTCAAACAGTTCTGATCCCTCAATATATGGAACGAATTCATCCAGCAAATTGATCATTAAGCGGGCAATTCTGGTTTTTGCCTGTCCGCGTAAGCCTAATAATAATATATTGTGTTGCGATAGAATTGCCGTTTGCAAATCGGGCATCACGGTATCTTCATATCCAATAATCCCTTCAAAACCGGCTTCTTTATTTTTCAGCTGCTTGATTAAATTTTCACGCAACTCTTCTTTTACCGATCTGGATTTATATCCTGAAGCTTTAAGATCTGCTAATGTTTTTATAGTTGATATGTTCATTTTTAGTGTGCGATAGTTGCCGCTTATTAACGGACGGTTCTTCTTCGGTTTTTAATGTAATCTTCAAAAATATATTCCCCTAATCCTTTCAGAGAACTATAAAATGCTTTGCCGCTGTTTATCTCTGTAAACTGACGTACAAATTGCTGTAGATATGGATCGCGGGCAATCATAAAAGTTGTAATCGGAATGTTTAGGCGCTTACACTGCGCCGCCATATTCAAAGTTTTGTTTACCACTTTACGGTCAAGCCCGATGCTGTTTTTGTAATATTTTGTTCCTTCTTTTAAGCAGGTTGGCTTTCCATCCGTAATCATAAAGATTTGCTTGTTGTGCGTTTTTCTTCGTCGCAAAATATCTACAGCAAGTTCTAATCCCGCATACGTGTTGGTATGATATGGACCCACTTCAAGGTACGGAAGGTCTTTCAAAGATATCGGCCATGCATCATTACCAAAAACCACAATATCTAAAGTGTCTTTAGGATATTTAGTTCTGATGAGTTCTGCCAAAGCCATGGCTACTTTCTTGGCTGGTGTAATCCGGTCTTCGCCATAAAGGATCATGGAGTGAGAGATATCGATCATTAAAACAGTAGATGTAATGGTTTTATAATCTTTCTCTTCTACCTCCAAGTCACGCTCTGTCATGGTGAAATCACCAATACCATGATTTATCTGCGCATTATGGATAGATGCGGTCATGTCAATCTGGTCTAAGCTGTCGCCAAACTGAAACTCCCTGCGGTCCGCATTTTTTTCTTCGCCTAAGCCAGAAATATTTGAATTGTGGTTTCCTTTGCCGGATTTTTTCAGTTTGCCGAATATTTCTTCCAGCGCCGACTGCCGAATACTTTGTTCAGTTTTCGCAGTAATTTTAAAACCTCCCGGATTTTGGTCGTCGTCTCCCAAATATCCTTTCTTCTTCAGATCTTCAATAAAATCTCCCATACCATATTCGTCGGTAGTTAGATTATATTGTTTATCAAGTTCATTCATCCAGGCAATTGCTTCATTTGCATCGCCTGCTGTATAATTAAGAAGTTCCAGGAATAATTTCAGAAGTTCTTCAAAACCGCCTTTTGGAAGTTCGTTTGGTATAAATTTCGAGAATTCGTGTCCCCGCATAATGTGCCTTTCAGGTTAAATAACGAGAATTCGAAGATAAAAGTTTGCTATACTATTAATGTTAAGCTGATGTAATTTTAGAATAATTAAACACATATTTATTTTGAGGATGGAATTGAAAAAACTGCTAGCTTTATTTTTGAAATATTGTTGAACGCTTAAATAATTTTATGAAAAAGCTATTCCTTTTACTACTGATCTTAACCAGTACGTCGTACATCGTTAACGCTCAGTCTGAAAGTTCTGATGTGAAAAAAATCAAAGCCGTGTTAGAAGATCAGCGCATTGCCTGGAATAATGGAATGATTAAAGATTATATGCAGGGTTATTGGAATTCCGAATCACTTGTATTTATTGGCAAAAATGGTCCAAAATACGGGTGGCAAAATACTCTCGACAATTATGTTAAAGGTTATCCTGATAAGAAAGCAATGGGCTTTTTAACT
This sequence comes from Daejeonella sp., assembly GCA_039934815.1. Classification (GTDB taxonomy): domain Bacteria; phylum Bacteroidota; class Bacteroidia; order Sphingobacteriales; family Sphingobacteriaceae; genus Daejeonella. The sequence goes on from JBDTLL010000115.1 coordinate 7,004, forward strand.
TTTGATATTAAGGAGGTTCGGCTTTTAAATAGCAAGAACGCATTTGTTATAGGTGCATGGAATTTAAAGCGGGAAAGTGATGAACCCAAAGG
>JBDTLL010000116.1:0-7074 GCA_039934815.1 Daejeonella sp.
CGAAGCAAATGGTTCAGCGCTTCTTCAGACTCGTAAACAGAAACCTGTTTAGAAAAATCTTCCAGCATTTCATCCGGAACACAAAAATTTAATGTTCTGATAAAGGCTTTTAAAAACTCCTGATCGATGATTAATGACGCGGTGAAAACAAATTCTACCCTGTTACAGGTACCTATGTAAAAGATTTCAGGTATATCGAACTTTAACTTAACATTTTGAAGCCGACCTTCGAGTGTCTCATTACAAATGACAAATTTTCCTAACTCTTTAATGTCGATGTGTTTATGGGTAAACGCTATGACTTTTAAATCTTTCAAGTACTGTATCTATGTATAAAATGTGCAACAAAAGTAAACAATAAGGCTTTTTGCACGTGTCACGTGTCTGTAAAACAGCCGTATTTAGAAAGATTATAAATAATTGCGATACTCATATCAGCTAGCTATTTTTACGATATTGAAAGATGCGCATTTTTCTGAAAATTAGTATCATCTCGTTGTCCTTAATTTTAATTCTTGCGGGATTGAATCATTTCAGAAACCCGCAAATGTATTTGCAAATAATCCCGGAATATATCCCGGTTCCTGTAGCTTTAAATTACGTAAGCGGTATTGCTGAACTAATTTTGGGAATTGGTTTACTGTTTAATAAAACTCGAATTCTGGCTGCCTGGGGAATTTTTATTATGATGATCGCCTTTATTCCGGCGCATATTTTCATGATTCAAAAAGCGCCGTTTTATTTGGGAACGCTTCACGTTACAAAAACAATCGCATGGATAAGGTTAGCGTTACAACCACTGTTAATTCTTTGGGCATATATTCACACAAAAAAATAGTTCTAACTGTTAGCTTTTTATGATTATCAAACAAACTTTCAGCGTCATTGGCTCCAATAACAAAACAATGTTAACCGACCTAACTTCAGACAGTAATAATTTGAAAGCGCCGCTAATCATTTTTGTCCATGGATTTAAAGGTTTTAAAGATTGGGGCACGCATCATCTGGTGGCAGAATTTTTCGCTGAAAACGGTTTTCGCTTTTTAAAATTCAATTTTTCACATAACGGAACTACGCCGGATCATCCCATAGATTTTACAGACCTGGGTGCATTTAGTGATAATACATTTACCAAAGAGTTTTATGATCTGGACCAGATTATAACTTATGCATGCAGTGGAAAAGATTTCAGGGCAACCGAAGAAATTTATTTGATTGGCCATAGTCGCGGTGGCGGAATTAGTATTATTCAGGCGGCAAACGACGAGCGAATTAAAAAGTTGGTAACATGGGCCTCGATTGCTGAATTTAACAGTTTATGGAAAGCCGATCAATTGAAAGAGTGGCGTGAAAAAGGCGTAATTTATACTTTCAACACCCGCACAAAGCAAAATACACCCTTAAAGGTTGATTTGCTTTATGATTTGGAACACCATCCAAACGAATATAATATTAAGAAAGCCGCCCAACGAATAACTAAACCCTGGTTAATTATTCAAGGCGAAAGAGATATAAATGTTCTACCAGAACACGCCCAGATGCTTAAAGATGAATGCCCGAATGCTGAACTGGAAATAATCGCGGGAGCTGATCATGTTTTTGGAGCTTTCCATCCCTACACCGAAACTGAACTGCCTGATGCTTTGCAAGAGGTTTGCGATAAAACGCTTGAGTTTTTTAAGAAATAAACTAATCGCTTACTTCTTCCAGTTCAATCCAGTTTCCGTCTTCGCGGATGATGCCGATTAGTTCATCTAAAGCGTTTTCAGAATTGACGTTTTTCTTAACAACTTCTTTTCCGCGGTAAAGCGTAATTTTCCCAGGGCCTGTACCCACATAACCGTAATCAGCATCGGCCATTTCTCCGGGACCATTAACAATGCAGCCCATAATAGCAATCTTCAGCCCTTTTAAATGGTCTGTTCTGCTTCTGATCATTTGCGTAGTTATTTGCAGATCGAAAAGTGTTCTGCCACAACTCGGACAAGAGATATATTCTGTTTTTGAAATCCGCGAACGCGTGGCCTGCAAAATACCGAACGAAGTTGAAAGCAAAGTTGACAATGGAATTTCCGGCGCTTGAGCCCAAATTCCGTCGCCAAAACCATCTATTAATAAACCGCCAAAATCTGTGGCAGCGTACAACTGAAAATCTTCCTGATTATTTAGCAAAGTTACTTGTGAGCCGGAATTGGAATTTTCTTTATTACCGATCTCATATTTGCGGTTGATAATTACCGGAACCTGAAGATCCATTTCTAATAACTTGAAAAATGCAAGACGTTGATCCGCCATGCCATTTATTGACCTTGTTTCCAATACAAAAACCAAGGTTTGGTCTAAAGGTAATTGGTTGAAAAGTTCTGTTTCTAAATCCTCATTAGATATTTTTACCAGATTTAAAGAACTGCATCTGCTTTCTGCATTTACATATTCCTGCAAAGTATAAAGCGGATGACAATTGCTTTTGTCAGCTAATTTGTCCCAGGTTTTATAATTGTAAAGCTGTTTCAAATTCCCCGGAAGGGAAAAAGAAGGTAATTCATCTGCCATATAGACAAAATCTGTGCTTTGCTCGCCCATGCTGTATTTATCCAGAATTGGCGAATACAAATATCCAACAGCTGATAATGCGGCAGGATCTTTTAAATTTTGTTTTGAGATATCAATAATAACCCGCGGAACCTGATGTCCGCCGATAAAAGTATTCAGTTCTGATGTTTTGCGTTTGGTATACGAATAAGGCGAATGATCTGCATGGAAAGAAGTTTCAGATTCACTTTTCTCAGCATTAATTTCTTCTGAAATCAGTTTTCTTTTTTCATAACGGTTGGCCAAAGCTGCCGCGACAGGAGCTTCAAATTCAGGATCTTCTGTTAAAGAAACACGAATGGTATCGCCTAAACCATCTTCAAGCAAGGCCCCAATTCCTACAGCAGATTTTATTCGACCATCTTCCCCATCACCGGCCTCGGTTACACCCAGATGTAAAGGATAATTCATTCCTTCTTTCACCATAGTTTCTACCAATAAACGGTAAGCCTGCACCATCACCTGCGGATTGCTTGCTTTCATGGAAATGACCATATTGTGGTAATCCAAATCTTCGCAGATACGCATAAATTCCATAGCAGATTCCACCATTCCTTCGGGCGTATCGCCGTAATGGCTCATAATACGATCTGAAAGCGAGCCATGATTTGTACCGATGCGCATGGCAGTTCCGTACTCTTTACAAACTTTTACAAGTGGCGCAAATTTCTGATAAATGCGGTCGAGCTCGGCCTGATATTCAGATCCGGTATATTCAAAATTTTCAAACTTTTTTTTATCAGCATAGTTACCGGGGTTGACACGAACTTTTTCAACCAGTCTCGCAGCTACTTCTGCCGCATTGGGTGTAAAATGAATATCAGCAATTAGAGGGACAGTATATCCGCGTAAAGCGAGTTCCGATTTAATATTAGCCAGATTTCTTGCTTCTTTAACACTTGGCGCCGTAATACGCACGTAATCACAACCCGACTCAACCATACGAATTGTTTGTTCAACAGTTCCAATGGTATCCATGGTGTCTGTTGTGGTCATGCTCTGAATTCTGATCGGGTTATTTCCTCCTAAAGCAATATCACCAATATTAACTTCACGAGTTAAAAAACGAGAGTAGGTGTGTATGGAATTGCAATAACGTCCCTTTAATATCTTTACAGCTTCTGAATTCATTCCTGCGGATCAAAATTTTTCAAAAATACATATTTTCACTGCTTATACTATTTTAAGGGTATAAGAGATTGGATTAAATGATTTTAAAACGATAAACTTTAGAGCAATCTATCTTTTACTACCAGCGTTCCGGCAATTTTATCATGCAGGCATTGCTGTCTTTTATCAAAAAATCCCATCAGGTAACCCAGACCAAGGGTGGCCATACAAATGAGTTTAGAAAAATTACGGATCAGAGATTTAGTTATTGAAATTCTGCCACCTTTTTCATCGGTAACTTTTACAGACATCAATACTTTACCAAAACTTGCCTGTCGGGATGAAGCTTCCATAACTGATCCATAAATTAATTTAGCAATTGGGATGATTGCTAATCCGGCAACAGCCACCCTAATTTTTAAATCTTTTTCAGTCAGAAAGGCCAAAACAAGAAAAGCCAAAACAAGATAAACTGCAAAAAGGATAAAATAATCGATGATAACAGCAAGCAAGCGAACATCTAAGGTTGCAAAATACTGAGGCTCCACTTCGGTTTTACTCCAACCTAAAAGCTCACGAACTTCTGCAAGTTCGTGAGCTTCTTTATAATCATCCATGCCGGGAGTTTTTAAAAATGTTCCCGGCAGGATTTTTAGGTTCTTTAATTCTTCAGTGCTATACGGCCCGTCAGGCTTCCCGTTAATGACCACATAGTATTCTGCCATATTAATATCTGCTCACGTTAAAGTCGGATAATCCGCCTTTTAAATTTACACTAATTTTTTTGGCTGCTGAGTTGTAATTATCTGTGGTGTAAGTTCCATCGGCCTGTTTTGTGAATCCGGAAAAATCTCTTGATGATAATCCAGTATCCACTTTTATGCGGCATCCGGCAGATTTGGGCAAGCTGATACTTACTTCGGCAACACCTGTTTCTACATTTACGTCCATTGTCTTTTGAGGCTCGGGCAATTTAACCGTAAAAGACGCCGCTCCACCTTTTAAATTCAAATTTTGCAGTTTGAATGGGGTTAAATCAAATTCTGCTGTGCCCGCTCCCATTTCTAAATTTACATCCCAAACCGGCGCAGAGTTCATTTTCATGACAACATCATTCCCCTTGCTATCAATATTCCAATTTTTATTTTTACCACGCATTCTGAATGTTAAAACTTCCATTGAATCGCGGGACGTTTTTTCAAGGCCAAAGTCAGCGCCATTGTTTTTTACATTTGCTTCAAACAAATTATTGGTAGAATCTTCTAAAAGGTAAGTAGTAGCTCCGCCTTTAATATTTAATTCTGCCCGTTGTGTAGCTGCTGTAAACGGTTCAGAAAACATACTTCCTTTGCCATAGCTCTCGCTATTTCCAACAGAATCTTCACTATTATCTTCGTCAGTATCAAATCTGTAAGATATTCTTGAATCTCTTACATCGTGACGGGTTCCCTGGTAAGCCACAACTGCAAGCGCAATTAATGTTATTCCTCCGGCAATCAGCGGTCCTGACTTATTTCCCTGACGGTTAAAAAGCATATTTGCTCCGATCACCACAAATATTAGCGGCCATAATCTCCAAACCGATCTCCAGTAAAAATCTATTACGTTATAGTTATCCAGCAAAAACATGCCTCCGATAAATACAAATAAAAGTCCCCAAACAATTTTTTCCGTTTTCATAATCTTATAATTGAGTCTGATCTGTGTTAGTAGTTGAGTTAGCTGAATCGTCTGTGTTTACATCATTGCTGCTTGTTGTATTTGTATCAGACACGGTTAAATCTGTTGTTGCACTTGCTGTAGCCGAAGTATTTTCTCCCCAGGTAGTTTCTTCTTCAGGTACAACGTCGCGTTGTTTTCCCGCTTTCGCGATCATTAAAATACCCGGGATAATAAATACCAATGGCCATAATTTCTCAAAATCAAACCAGTAAGGAATAATATTGAATTCGTCCATCAGAAAAAATCCACCAAATAATAAAAGCATTAGTCCGACTATCATTCTGCCGTTTCCGCTTTTGCGGGATTTAAATTTTTCTTTAGTGTACGGCTGATCTGCGGCCACGTAATCCGGAGCTCCGGTTTTTGCATCTTCATAAACGCGATAATCAGTTCTGTAAGAATTGTAATCGAAAGGTTTCGCCGGAACGGCAATCCATAATACGATATAGGCTAATACGCCTGAGAATCCGGCGAGGGTTAATACCACAAATGCAATACGTACCCAGGTAACATCAATATCAAAGTATTCTGCTAAGCCGGCGCATACACCGGCAACCATCTTCTCTTGTTCGTTTCTATTAAGTTTCTTTTCCATTGTTTTAAGTTTAGATTGTTATGTTGTTTCTTTTGTGATTCATTTAATTTATAGTTCAAATGTATCATCAGCAAGCATATGCAGCAATATGAAATAGGCAAATGCTATTGACTTCTCGGTAAACAACCATTAATTGTCGGTAAATTTTTTCGATTAGCGCTGTTGTTGAAATTTTTAACCCATTTTCAAACATCGCCACCCAATGGAGTTATAATTATTTCATCAACATTTGCCCCGGGACTCATTTTCAAAGTATTAACAATTGCGTCTGCAACATCATCAGGTTTGACAAATTTATCCGCGGGAATTGTTGTCCCTTCCCAGGAAGCGGTTAACGTAGAGCCGGGCAAAACCGCAGTAACTTTAACTCCGAAAGACTTCAACTCCATTCGCAATACTTTAGTGAGACCCAGCAACGCAAATTTTGTTACGCTGTAAGAGCCCGCATTTTCTGCAGGATTTAAACTGGCCACCGAGCAAATATTGAAAATATGACCCTTCTTTTGGTCTCTCATTTTTAATCCAAATATTCGCGATAGCACTACAGGAGTATTCAAATTTATTTGCATTTGCTTTTCGAAGGCATTTTCGTCTTCATCTAAAAAGGCAGAGGGAATAAATATGCCCGCATTGTTTATTAAAATATCTACAAATTTGAATTCAGAATTTACAAAATCTGCAAAATCCAAAACATCCTTCGGTTTTTCCAGATCTGCTTTAAACAAAACAACCTGCACGCCGGGAAATTTTTCTGCGATTTCGTTTTTCAAATTCTGCAAATCCGTCCAGTTTCTGGCACACACGGCCAGACTGCAATTATTGGCAGCCAATTTCAAACAAATAGCTTTCCCAATCCCTTTTGTTCCTCCGGTTACAATAGCATTCATATTTTAAAAGTAGTAAATTCGCACATTATCAGGGATTTTTTCGCCTAAAGCGATGTTTTTATTGACGCTCCAAAAATTTCTTTTTGCGGCTAATAAAGGAGGCAGATGATTAATTTGTATTATTATTGCATAATCTCTTAAATAAATAATTCAGTTAATGATTTTTCA
>JBDTLL010000117.1:0-7026 GCA_039934815.1 Daejeonella sp.
ACTTTTATCCTCGGCTTTATTGATATTTTCAATCCCTTTTATCAAAGCATCTGGATTGAATGAAATACTGTTTATTCCCTGTTCAACAAGAAACTGAGCAAACTCCGGATAGTCGCTTGGTGCCTGACCGCATAATCCGATCTTCACTCCGCATTTTTTAGCTGTTTGAATTACATTTTGTAGCATCCATTTTACCGCTTCGTTGTTTTCATCAAACAAGTTGCTAATGATGGCCGAATCGCGGTCAATGCCGAGTGTGAGTTGTGTCAAATCGTTCGAGCCGATTGAAAATCCATCAAACACTTTTGCGAATTTTTCCGCGAGAATAACATTGCTTGGTATTTCTATCATCACATAAATTTCCAGGCCATTTGTACCTTGTTTCAATCCAAATTCTTCCATCAGCTTCACCACTTTTTCGCCTTCGGCTACCGTTCTGCAAAAGGGAATCATTGCTTTTAAATTGGTTAAGCCCATTTTATTGCGAACCGTTTTTATCGCTTCACATTCCAAACGAAAACCTTCACGATATAAATCACTGTAATACCTTGAAGCGCCTCTGAAACCTAGCATTGGATTTTCTTCATGAGGCTCAAACTGTTTTCCGCCTATCAGGTTTGCATATTCGTTGGTTTTAAAATCGCTCATGCGCACAATTACATCTTTTGGGTAAAAAGCAGCCGCAACAAAAGCAATAGCTTGTGAAAGTTTGTCGATAAAATATTCCTTTTTGTCCGGATGATTTATTGTAAGTCGCTCTATTTCCTGTCTTGCTTTTTCATCTTTCAGTTCATCAAATTTTACCAATGCCATGGGATGAATCTGAATTGAATTATTGATCACAAATTCCATTCGCATTAATCCAACGCCCTGGTTTGGGTAAAATGAAAGTTGCAATGCTTTGTCAGGGTCAGCCAAAATAAACATGGGCTGAGTTTTTGGAAGTTTGGTATTTTCAAAATCAATTTCATGTTCCTCCCAGGTTAATTTCCCGTCAAAAACTTTCCCCTCATCTCCCTCGGCACATGAAACAGTAATTAATTGTCCGTCTTTAATTTTCTGAGTGGCGTTGGTTGTTCCAACCACGGCGGCCACACCCAGTTCTCGTGCTACAATTGCAGCATGACTCGTTCTTCCGCCTTTGTTGGTAATAATTACTGAAGCTTTTTTCAGCACAATATTCCAATCCGGATTGGTAATATCAGTAACAAGTATTTCGCCGGTTTGAAGTTTGTTTGCTTCGGCCGGTGATTCTAAAACTCTTGCAATGCCCGATACTATTTTACTGCCAACTGCTTTGCCGGTTGTAATTAAATCTCCTTTTTCTGTTAAACGATATTCTTTAAAAAAAGCGTCTTTTAATTTATTGTGTATGGTTTCAGGTCGTGCCTGAACAATGAACAATTCGTTGGTAATTCCATCTTTTGCCCATTCAATATCCATAGGCATTTTGTAGTGTTCTTCAATTATCAAACACCATTGGGCCAGGGTTTCAATTTCAGAATCTGACAGTACAAACAGCAATTGTCTTTCAAGTGGTGTATCAATATTTTCTATGCTTTGATTTAGTGAATTCTGACCTGTGGCATAAACCATGGTTTTAGTTTTGCTGCCTAATATTTTTGTAACGAGGGATTTTTTATGGTCTCGTATCGATGGTTTAAAAAGATAAAATTCATCTGGATTTACAGCTCCCTGTACCACGTTTTCGCCCAATCCCCAACTTCCCGTAAGGTAAATCATATTTTCAAAACCAGTTTCAGGCTCAATTGTAAAACCAACTCCGGCGGAAGCCAAATCTGAGCGAACCATACGCTGTACGCCAACCGACAAGGCGACATTCATGTGCTTGAAACCGTTGTTAATTCTATACTTTATTGCACGGTCATTAAAAAGTGAAGCGAAACATTTTTGAAGAGTATGTATTAGCACTTCCTCACCTTTGATATTCAGAAAAGAATCGTGTTGTCCTGCGAAACTTGCTGTGGGTAAATCTTCGGCTGTGGCACTGCTTCTTACAGCCACTTCAATTTCTGTATTTTGGCCTGCGTACAAATTCTTGTATGCCGATTTTATTTCAGTGGCAATTTGTTCCGGAATAACTGCATTAAGTACTAACGCCCGGGCTTCTGAACCAATTTCACGAAGATTTGAAAAATCTTTTAAATCAATTTTGGTCATTAGCTGCGATAATTTCTCGCGGATATTATTTTCATCTAAAAATAACCAATACGCTTCTGCGGTCGTCGCAAATCCATCCGGTATTTTAACGCCTTTTGACGATAGTTGATTAAACATTTCACCGAGGGAAGCATTTTTGCCGCCTACCAATGCAACTTTATCGTTTGATAACTCTTTAAATTGTTTGATATATTTAAGTGTCATAGTATGTTTGATTTAATCGTGAATACTTCAACTGTTCTTTAATATACTCAAATTTTCATTGCTGTCCTATCTCATAAAATCAGGGCTCATGAAATATATCAGGCCATTTCTCACCCCATCACATCAGGCTCAATTACAAAAGATTCAGAAGAATAAATCCTCCTCAAAAAAGGATAGAATAAAAACGAAGAAAGTTCTGAAACTCCAGGAGATTCTTGCTGGATACGAAACGAGCGGTGAATTCTTTTAAAGCAATTAGACAGGTAAAATTATGCCTTTGCCACTTTACCTGCTTTTTGCGCTTTGTAAATTTTAAATTGTAGAAATGAGATCATCGCGACAAGCGAGACAAGAATAATAAGCAGCAACATATTTATTTCATGTTGTATTGATGAAATATTCCCTCCGTAAAAAACGACTTTCCTAAACCCGCTTAAATACTGAGTTAAAGGGATAATTTGCGCAATGTTGTTTATCCCGGCAGGTATTGCCATAGTTGGCCATGTAAACCCGCTAAGCACAAAAGCCGGAGTTGATATAACCATTAAAAGTTCGGTGGCTTTTAACTGGCTGGGAATAAAAATAGAGAACAACATGCCAATACACATGGAGGCCAACGTTAGTAACACCGTTAAAATGAATAGCGGAAAACGGTAGATGTCAATTTCGATGTTGAACCAGGGAATAAACAGGCTTACTACGATCCATAAAAAGGGAATCATTATTAAAAATGGAACGGATTTAAGGGCTATATGATAAACAGACCAATTACTTGTTTTAATGAGTTTTGAAAAATAACCGTCCTCAAAATCTCTGGCAAAAACCAAAGCCATTGCTAAAAATATAACCTGTTGCATAATTGCTGCCAGTAAACCGGGAAGCATAAACGTGAGGTAATTGCCGGTTGAATTATACAGTTTATTGAAGTTTATTTTAAAACTTTCGTAGGATGACATTGCCTGATCCGGATGCATTCCCTGTTTTTTGAGGGTCTCAATTTCAATACCCGCATTTAATGTCATTAATACCGACTGGATATGCTTACTTGCTGTATTCGCGTTTACAATATTTGCCATATTGAGATCCACACGAACTTCAGGATGGCGTTTTTGTAGAATTTCTGCTTCAAAATTACCGGGAAACGTAACAACTGCCGCATATTGCTGTACCGGCATTTCTTCTAAAAGGTTGCCCGGTGTTGAGCGCACATCACTTACTAATAAACCTTCATTATCATTAAAGGCATCAATAATTTTATCGGTTAGCGGACTATGATTCTGATCGACGATGACAATTGGTAAATCGACCACTTTTGCCTGCTGATAAACATATCCAAACAAAATACCATACAATATAGGCGCTCCAAAAAAGATAGCGAGTAATACGTTATTTGAAAAAATTCGTGAAAACTCTACCCGAACTAATTGAAAAAATTCTTTCATCGTTTATTCTTTAATAAGAACCGTCGCGTTAGCATATAATTTTTGCGCATCAGGGTTTGAAACCGGGGCGATCTTCAGTTCATAAATAGATTCAGACAGATCATACGTAGGCGACGTGCTGGAAACATCAGCATACTGCGCCAACTGATTTATGGAAACAATCTTAGATTGAATCTCCTTTTTGGTATAAGGGTTTACAATGGTAACGGATGCTCCAACCTTGAATCCATAAATTTTTGATTCCGGCACGGTGAAGCGAAAATAAACCTCATTTTTTTCATAACCATTAAAAAGCGTGTATCCTGGCGTAAGCAACTCCCCTTCTTTTAAAGAAATTGTTTCAACAGACATATCCGCCGGGGCAATTAAATACTTTTCGTTGGAAGCTGATTTTACCTCTGCCCTTGCGCCAATTGCCCGGTCAAGCTGACCTCTGGCCTGCGCAATTTGCTCTCGTGTTGCTCCTTTTTTAATTTCAGCACGTTTCGCTTCAAGTGCCGCAACCTGCGATCTTGCCATTTCAAGTTTCATTTTTACTTCGTCAAATTGCTGGCGACTAACTAATGAATCCTGATACATGGCTTTCAATCGATCATAAGATTCTTTTGCGAAATTTAACTGCGCTTTTCCAGCATTCAGATTTCCGTTTATCTGCATTAACTGTTCAGATGTTGCGCCGTTATTTGCCATGTCCAGCTGCCCCTGCGCTGAAGTAATGGCACCATCGGCCTGCATTATTTTTGCGTTAACTTCCGGAATGTCAATAAAAGCAAGCGTATCTCCTTTTTTCACATCCTGACCTTCCTGAACATAAATTTTTGCAATCCGACCGGCAATTTTGCTGCTTACCGCGATGGTTTCAAATTTCACTTTGCCTCTATAGGAAGTGATTTCTTTTTTACTGCAGGAGTCTAAAATTATTATGGACAAGCAGCCGAATACGATGAATTTAAATAATTTCATTTTCTATTTTTTGAGATTAATATCTAAGAGTTCCTTTAGCATGAAGAAGTTCAGTTACTGCTCTGCGCTCATCCGAATATGATTCCTGCAGTTTAAAATTGGCCTTTTCGAGATCGTTCAATGCGTCGAGGACATCTTTAATTGAGGCCAGATTATTCTTGTATTGCTTGTTAATCATATCATAGGTATCAGTGGCTAACTCAATTTCTTTCTGAACAATTTTTGTATTCTGTAATGATGATTCGTAATTCAACTGAGCTTTCACAATGCTTAACGCGATCATTTCCTCGGCTTCTGCTAATTGTTCACCGTATTTACGACTCTCAAGAACAGATTTTTTACTCTTTAAGCGAGATTGATTTCCGTCGAACAAATTCCATTTAACTCCAACTCCTACATACCAGCGTGGATCCAGAAGCGATAAATCGTTTTCTAAAAATTCATAATGACCTTTTAAAGCAAGCTTGGGGACGAAATTATTTTTCTCCATTTTTGATTTTGCAAGACTGGCTTTTTCAGCCTCTTCCAAAGCTCTCACTTCATTTCTTTTCACTGTAGCAGAAGTAATATCAATTGGATAAGGATGTAATTGCGGTTCCATTACTCGCAACGTTTCTTTACTTTCTCCGGTTAACTGATGCAATACCTCTATTAATAGAGTTTTATTGTTTTCCGCCTGCAATTGTTTGGCAATTAATTGTTGTTGTGCAAGCTCTATTTTCTTGCGTCCGATGGGTGTTGCCAGGCCATTTTCGATTGCTTTTCTTACATAATAAGCCTGCTCATTTAAGTATTTTTCGGAAGTTGCCAATACCGTTTTAGACGCATTCACTAAAGCGAGTTTATCATAAGCATCAATAATTTTTAAGGCGATCTTATCTTTCTCTGCCAACCCGGCATAATTTAAAGATGCTTCTTTGTACTTACTTGCTTTCAGGGCATTGCTGGCTTCAAAGCCACTAAAAAGTACCCAATCTACATCTACAGATGATTTAAGAATATTTTTATCCTGCAGATAAGGCGTTGCTTTCAGAGGAATATTCTCCGGAAACGGAGCATTAAAAGGCAGCCCGACAGCCTCTTTTATAAGCAGCTTCTGCGTAGCCTCTAATAAATTTTTTGTATCGCTATCAAAACTGATATTGTCATCGAGCCGGGTGTACAGGCCATTAAGAGTTACTTTTGGAAGAAATACAGATTTGGCCAGATTTTGATCCAAAACAGCCTGCTGTGCGTCATAATTATTCTGATTTACCTGATGACTTTTATTTAAACCTTTCCCAATCAGATCTTTTAAAACAGGGTCTAATTGCTGAGCGATAGAAATAGACGGCAAAAGCAACGTGAAACACCAAAGCAGTAATCCGGTTCTAATTTTAGTTATTTTCATTTCAAACCATTTTAATTTGAATACAAAATTACAAGTAACCTAAATCCTTTTATTTGATCTATATCAAATAATCAAGGTTTTTTCAGATAGTCACTACTTCTAATACGGCTTAAAGTTTCAGGTGTCATCCCCAGATAAGAAGCGATGTTTCCTAATGGTACACGATAGGAAATATTGGGAAATTCGCTGAGCATATAATCGTACCGGTCTTTTGCAGTTTGAAACTGCTGCGCACTTAATTTATTGGCCACTTTCGTCAGCATTTCGGTGGATAACAGCCGCCCGAATTTTTCCATTCTAGGGTACTTGTCGAATAATAAATCTAAGTTCTTTCTGGAAATACTGTAAAGAACGGAGTCCTCCAACATGTCCAGATAATACAGGCTGGGGCTTTGCTGGAAAAAACTTTCTATACTCGACATCATTTTCCCTTCTGCAAAAAACCATTGTGTAATCTCTTTCCCTTCTTTACTTAAATAATAACTTCTACCGATTCCTTTTTCTACGAAGTAAAGTTTATTGCAAATCTGACCTTCTTTAACCAGTACTTGATTTTTAAGAACAATTTCTTTAGCGAAGCTGGATATTATTTCGCTTAATTCATTTTGGGTAAATGGAACTACTGATAAAAGAAATTCTGTAAGATCCATATTAAGCTTTTTGTATTAAGTGCTTTCAGTCTGCGCCGGGGGTAATAGTTAGAAAATTTTCTAAAATTCTAACACTACATTATTCAGGAGCCCTAACTAAATGAATCTGCAACAAATTAATATTTAAATGGATTTTTTTAATTTGATTTTTTATAACCTCTGCTGTATGTGAAATCTTTGTACTATTCTAAAGAAT
>JBDTLL010000118.1:0-7010 GCA_039934815.1 Daejeonella sp.
TAAATACTTAAGCTTTGAATAACTCCATAAAGAAAATTGGTTTTTGGTCTGGCATTTTTGCTTTTGGTGCTAATGCTGCATTCGTAATTGTTCAGATATTACAGCTTCTTGGAGTTTTCAGTTACCCTTACGATGAAATTCTAATTTATGGATTTTCTCTTTGCATCGTCTTTCCTTTCTTAATTGAAATGCTCGCCCTTCATCATACCACACCAACTGACAAAAAATTCTGGAGCCATGCCGCACTTATTTTTACAATTATTTATGTAGTATTCGTAACTGCTAATTATGTAATTCAGCTTGCAACAGTAATTCCGGAAACACTTAAAGGAAACGCTAACGAGATCAAAATTCTCATTCAAACACCACATTCCTTATTCTGGAACTTTGATGCAATTGGATATATTTGCATGGGTTTTGCGACCTTATTCGCCATACCAATTTTTCAAGGAAATGGATTTAACAGATGGGTTAGAATTTCTCTCTGGGCAAATGCACTTGTCACGCCATTAATTTCATTTGTATATTTCTATCCAATATTTTCTGAAAGATTACTTCTACTTGGTTTACCCTGGGCGATTACAGCCCCAACAGCGATGTTATTAATTGCATTAAAATTTAAAAAGAGTGACTGAATAAAAGTCGATGAAATTACGCTGTTTCAAAACATCGAATATGGAAAAAAGTAAATTGCCTGAAATGAATAATGTTGGTATCGTTGTAGAAGACCTATACAATGCCCTATTGTTTTTCACAGAAATAGGATTGAAACTTGAGGGACGTACGACAGTTGAGGGAGAATGGGCAGGTCGTGTAACAGGACTTGGCAATCAGAATGTAGAGGTTGCAATGATGATTACACCAGACGGGCACAGCCAACTTGAAATTTCAAGATTTATTAGTCCCACAACAACTTCAGCAATAAAAATAATAAACTAAATGATTATGAGAATACTTTTTTTGGTACTTATAGTCATTCACGGACTGATTCACTTGCTGGGTTTTGCAAAAGCATTTGACTTAGGAACTATCACGCAACTATCCAAAGATATTTCTAAACCAATAGGCATTCTTTGGCTGACAGCATTTTTCTTATTCCTATTAACAGGTGTGTTGTTTTTCTTAAAAAAAGAAGAATGGTGGATAATTGGCATAATCGCAGTAATTGTTTCTCAAACAGTAATTGTTTTAGTCTGGCAAGACGCAAAATTTGGAACAATCGCTAATATTTTAATTGCCACGGTTGCTTTCTTTACCTGGGGAAGTATTCAGTTTGAACAGAATTTTATCTATGATAAAAATGAAAATATAAGCCGAACAAATAAAATTTCAAATGAGCTTTTAACTGAGCAAGATATACAGTCATTACCGACACCTGTTCAACATTATTTACAATATGCCGGTGTGATAAATAAGCCAAAAGTTAAAAATGTAAGAGTTGTATTTGAAGGACAAATGAGAGATAAGGGCAAGGACTATTTCCCATTTACATCTGAACAGTTTAACTTTTTTGACGAACCGGCAAGACTTTTCTATATGAAAGGAAAGATGTTTAATGTAACGGTTCCTGGTTATCATAAATACAGTAATGCTAAGGCATCAATGGACATAAGACTTTTTGGACTTTTCCCTATTGTTAAGAAATCGGGAGTCATTATGGATAAAGCTGAAACAGTTACTCTATTTAATGATATGTGCTTGCTTGCTCCAGCAACATTAATTGATAAAAGAATAACATGGGAAGCAATAAATGACACGTTAGTAAAAGCAACTTTCACAAACAAAACCATATCCATAACAGCAGATTTGTACTTTAATCAACAAGGGCAATTGGTTAACTTTATTTCAAATGACCGGACATCAGTTTCAGATATGAAACAATATCCATTTTCAACACCGGTTTCAGAATATCAATTTATAAACGGTTATAATTTAATGTCGAAAGCAGAAGCAGTTTGGGACTACCCTGACGGAAAATTTACTTATGGGAAATTTGTACTTAAAGAAATTGAATATAACATAGAATAGAATAATGGCAGCCAATTATGGGGGTTTGTAGTGATGAAACTTTTCTACTGTCCATTATCTTTAACTTGGGCGGATAGAGAATTGATTTCAAATCGGCGACAGATCCATACCCAGGGTTAGTGAACTAAATAATACGATCCACCAAACAGAGCTACAAAAAAGAAAAATGAGAAAAGTAATTGCAGCGATGAATATGACTGTTGATGGGTTTTGTGACCATACCTCAGGTGTCCCTGACGACGAAATACATCAACATTATGCTGACCTGCTGAGAAGTGCTGATGTCGCTTTATATGGCAGGAAAACCTACCAGCTGATGGAATTTTGGCGAACCGTGCTGGAAAATCCCACAGGCGATAAGGCAATGGACGACTTTGCAATCGCAATAGACGAGATCCCGAAAATTGTTTTTTCCCGCACACTAAAAAATGTAGATTGGAAAAGTGCGAAACTAGCAAGTCAAGACCCTGAGCAAGAAGTTATGGAACTCAAACAACAAGTGGGTAAGGACATTTTAGTTGGCAGTCCGGGTTTAATTGTGACATTAACGCAACTTGGTTTAATAGATGAGTACCAACTTTGTGTTCACCCTGTTATCGCAGGAAGCGGTCTGCCATTATTTAAAAATATAAGCGAAAAAATCAGGCTTAAGCTTTTAAAGACCAAAACGTTTAGCGGAGGTGCAGTCATTCTTTATTATGAACCCACGAACGAAAGCAAAAACATCTAACTGTCACAACATCTTAATAAGAACTTAATTTCTAATTGCCAATTATTCATTAGCTTCCAGCCTTTTAATAGCTGCTTTCATTTCTGCGATTTCCTTCACTTGCGCCTTTATAATTCCATCTGCCAATTTTCTTACTTCTGGATCTTTAATATCTGCCCTTTTACTAGTTAGAATAGCTATCGAGTGGTGTGGAATCATCGCCCGCATATACAGCACATCGCCAACCGGAACCTGTGATCTTACCAATGTTAAAGAGCTCACAAAAAGAATCAAACTACCCAAAAGTATTGCAATATTTTTATTCCTGTTCTTATACATATTTCGCATAAACAATAGCATAATTACGGCCATGGTAGAAATGCCTAAGCAGGCCATGTAAAAGCGGGTAAGGCTAAAGTAAACATGATCCAATTCATAAGTATTCAGGTACATCGTGATGTACATTGCTATAAACGAGCAAAGTAACATCCATAAAAACATTGCATAGTGACTTTTACTTTTTTGGTTTTGATTCATTTCCTGTTTATTTTCCATTTTGTTTTGTATTAGGTTAATTGGTTTTTAGAATAAGAATTTAAAAATTCAGTAAAGACTTTTACCTTTTGTATTGTGAAGTATTAAATAATAAAATCCAACAATAACCTGTTTGCTGGCATTATCTCAATTTCAATGACTAAACAATATTAAAGTGAAGTGGTTTTCAAATTTTGATTTTCCGGTTAAAATTCGGAGTTGAAGGTCAGGGTAGATTTGAAAGAATAACTAAGTTCTATTCCCGGTAAATTTTAAGAAATGAGGAATAAAATAATGAAATCTTAAATCCCGGCAAATCGTGATTCAAATGGCTAATTAATCTTGTTCAAAACCTATTCACCGTTTGAAATAAAAAAGCCTCCCCTTTTCGGAGAAACTTTGCGCAGATAGAAAAATGTAAAATGTGTTGGTCTGTGTGGGATATGTGGTATATCTGAATGAAGCTTTTTATTCCGCTTCAAAAGTAACGGTTACATTTCCTGAACCTAATGCCGAAGTCAAACCTGTCACATCATCTACCGAACCCAATTTTGTATAGCTGTAAGACGTCGAAAAGGTTTTGTAGAATAACACCAATGTCTTCGAACCATACAGCATTAGGTCTCCATTTTTTATCGTTCCCGGATTGGAAGAATTTGTCGGAAGAGTATTCGGCAAATCATAATATTTTTCGTTACCGTTCAGCTCAGTCATATTTAAAGTCAAAGGCAACATTTCCTTGAATGACTTCGCCGAATTATTGTCCAAAAGAATGGCGGTAAAGGTTTTTGAATTGACCGTTATTTTGATATTTCTGTTTGCCATAGGTGTATTTTGATCCCTTTCGATATGCTGATTCTCGTTGCCGCAAAACAAAGTACCATTGACAAGAACCGACATCAAAATCATTAAAACTGAATATTTCATGACCCTGTGGTTAATTTAAATACTCTTTAAAGAACACTCACAATTTATAGTTCTTTATCGACCCGTCATCTTTTCGCCAGCTTCCGTGTATCTGGCACCCTGAATAGTGATTTGCAATGCAGCTTCGTTGATTTGACGTAAATCATCAGGGCCTAGTACAACATTTACAGCACCTAAGTTTTCTTCCAAACGCTTGACCTTCGTTGTACCTGGAATGGGTACAATCCACGGTTTCTGCGCCAGTAACCAGGCCAATGCGATCTGTGCCGGTGTCGCATTCTTCTGTGTTGCAATTTTGTTGAGTAGTTCTACCATTGCCTGATTGGCTTTCCGGTTATCTTCATGAAAGCGGGGCAGCGTATTACGGAAATCTGCCTTATCAAACTGAGTGGTTTCATCAATTTTCCCTGTCAGGAAACCTTTGCCTAAAGGACTGAACGGAACAAAGCCGATACCCAATTCTTCGAGTGTCGGAATAATATCCTCTTCAGGTTTTCTGTGCCATAAAGAGTATTCGCTTTGCAGCGCCGAAACGGGTTGTACCGCATGTGCACGGCGTATGGTTTCAACGCCTGCTTCAGAAAGTCCAAAATGCTTTACTTTTCCTTCCTGAATCAGGTCCTTTACAGTCCCTGCTACATCTTCAATCGGCACATTTAAGTCCACGCGGTGTTGATAAAACAAATCAATAACATCGGTTCTTAATCTTTTAAGACTCGCCTCTGCCACCCGCCTTATATTTTCAGGACGACTGTCCAGTTCAGTCCACTTTCCGTCTGGAGCAGCTTTAAAGCCAAATTTGGTCGCGATAGCTACCTTTCCCCTGAATGGTTCCAGTGCTTCTCCAACCAATTCTTCATTAGTGAAAGGTCCATAGACTTCTGCGGTATCAAAAAAGGTGATCCCCATTTCAACGGCTTTGCGGAGTAAAAGAATCATTTCATTTCGGTCCGGAATGGGTGTATATCCAAAGCTCATACCCATACAGCCCAATCCAAGGGCAGAAACTTCAAGACCGTCGGTTCCTAACAAACGCTTTTCCATACAACTATTATTTATTTTATTAAGTGATGCAACGATAAGATCAATCTGTTTTCCATTTCCAGCGACGTAGAATGTAAGCTAATTTATTTCATCGATATTTGATTCTCCCGGTTAACTAATGGCCAAGTGAAACAGTTACTGCTTATTTATGGAAGCAGCAATGGTACTTTTTTTCTAATATAATTATGACTGAAATTATAAGTAAGTGTAACATTCCAAAGAAAGTCTTTATTTCCGGGAATTGTGGACCTGAACGTTTGATTAATAGTAGATTGAAGCGTAAACGGTACCTTATTATGCGAAAAAATACCGGTAGTCGTGAGGTACGTTCCCTCATCCCCATCAAGATATAAATAATAAAGGGCAGGGATTAATTGAAACCGAACATCGCGGTTTAATTTAATTTTTGAAATGCTGGTATTCAATGTTACAAAATGGCTGATGCGTGGTCCGTCTTTCTGCAAACCGTTGCCTTGCAAATAATACATTCCTACGCTCCAGTTGGGATTAATCTGGTAATTAGGAACTATCTCACTGGCGATAAAACGCCTCGCCTGTGTTACTTCAGATGTAACGCCGTTTTCTTTAATTTCCCTTAAAGCAAAATTGTATGCCGGGTGTGTGCCTACCCGAAGACTGAATTTTTGCTTAGCAATAAGATTATAACGAAGCCAAAGGAGCATACTACCTTTTCTGCCGTCAAGTGTCAGACGAATATCGGGTTCAATACTAAACTTGTTTTTCTTCAACGAGAGGAACAAGAGTGCGGAAGGACTGTTTAAAGAAAAACTGGGGATAATGGAAAAGCCATTATTGGTAAGGCCAAATGAGCCTGAAACTGTAGTCTCTTTTTGTGTACTGTCGGGCACTTGCGCAAAAGAACATATATTGACCATTAACAAGAGAAGTACCAACGCAACTGGTTTAAATTTATATATTAAACCCAATAAACTTTGAAATACATCCCCGTGAATTTCCCGGTTATTTCTGCCGACTGATTTAAAGGTTCCATGTGCCAGGCCAACATTTTCATTAGGGTCAGCAACTAAACTGTTATGGTAACGCTTCTTAAAAAAGCCTGGAGCATAGGCTTTGTTTTCCCTTCGATCTGCAAAAATTACCACCCGGTTTAATTCTTCATTTGTTGCCACTTACAACCTCCTTTGTTTTAATATCTTGAAACTTTAAATTGATTTGCTAACCTGATTATCCTATAATTCCTGAGATGTTGGACGGACGATGATTTCATTGATATCTACATCTTCCGGCTGACTAATCCGTATTCTTAATTTTAGATAGTTGCTGCATCAATCACATAACGGTAACGGGCTTCTTTGTTCACCACTTTCTCCCAGGCATCATTTATCTCTGCAGCTTTGATAATTTGAATTTGCGGATAGATTTTGTTCTTAGCACAGTAATCCATCACCTCCTGGGTTTCAGGAATACCACCAATTAATGAACCGTTGAAATTAACCCTGTTAAATACCATGTTGAAATGATTAATTGAAAGGGCTCCATTTACCGGCATTCCAACTTGCGTGAAAAAGCCATAAGGCTTTACACAATCGATATAAGGGGACATTTCATAGGCATAAGGCACCGTCGAAATCATGTAGTCTAATTTCCCTTTCCAAGGCTTTAGCTTATCTGCTGCATCTACCACAATTACTTCCTTGGCGCCAAAACCTTTAATGTCATTAACTTTTGATAGCGAAGTGGTGAAAGCATACACTTCTGCACCTTTGGAAACGGCTATTTTAACAGC
>JBDTLL010000119.1:0-7008 GCA_039934815.1 Daejeonella sp.
GATCCTGAATTTAGCAAACCTTATTACAAAAATATTCTAAGTGCCTTTTCGGCGAACACACATTATAAAAAAGTAGAAATATAAATATGAAAGCAGAAGCTTCATTTTCATTGGCAGAACCATCACAAACCCATCCTTTACAAAAAATTGGGGCTACAATGATTTCACTTGCAATTTTGAGTTGTGTTGTTGCGGCTTTCGGCCCGGGCAAAATCTATCCGTTTTTATTTTTCTGGCTCATAATCGGGCTTACTTTTGGCGGTGGTTTAATTTATGCGTTGCCGATATTTAAAACTCAGCCGGGAATAAAAAATAACGGCATCATGTTCAGCAGCGTGACAAACCGGGGCGCAATTGCATGGGGAATTGCTATCTTATTCACTGGTTTTTATATCATATTATACTGGTTCCCCTATTTGTTAGAAGGACTTATCCGCGTAATGGATCCCTTAAGTTATACCTTAAGAAGTAAACCTGCCGACCAATGGTTTCTGTACGGAACATTTTACACTCTGGCAGTATTAACAATGGGGATAAAATTTATGTCGAAATATCGGCACAACCGATATCAGCTAATCAGAACTATTTCAGTAACATTTTTTCAGCTCGGCTTTGGTTTTCTAATTCCATCTATTCTAATTAAATTAAATCAACCGGAGTTTTATTTCTCTTATTTCTGGCCTTTAAAATATTCTTATTTATTTCCCTCGGATGTCGGTTATTTGATCTCATCGGGAAATATTGGAATTTTCATGTTTTTCTGGGGAGCGGTTATGACATTTATTGCTACTCCTATTCTTACTTATAATTACGGAAAACGCTGGTATTGTTCATGGATATGCGGTTGCGGCGGTTTAGCAGAAACCATGGGAGATCCATTCAGACAGCTATCTGATAAATCTCTAACCGCCTGGAAAATTGAACGATGGATGGTTTATAGTGTTCTTGTTTTCATCACAATTACTACCGCTCTATTATGGTTAAACTCCTGGAAAGGTGGATCAATCCTTGGAAATCTATCCGGCAGTTTTGCCTCATGGTATGGCTTTTTTATTGGTTCGATTTTCTCCGGAGTTATTGGAACAGGTTTTTATCCCATTATGGGCGCTCGGGTTTGGTGCAGATTTGGATGCCCGATGGCTGCAATTTTGGGAATTTTTCAGCGATTCAAGTCAAAGTTCAGAATAACCACCAACGGCGGACAATGTATATCATGCGGTAACTGTTCAACATATTGCGAAATGGGAATTGACGTACGGGCGTATGCGCAAAAAGGTGAAAACATTATCCGAGCTTCTTGCGTGGGATGCGGAATTTGTGCCGCAGTCTGCCCACGTGGTGTATTGAAACTTGAAAATCTTGATGAGGAAGGCAGATTTGATCCTTATATTCGTCCCGAAGACAAATAAAAAAACCTAATTGAAATCCTTTATTGAGGTTTCACTGTCATGAAAAAACCTCTCCAAAATATTTTTGTAATCATTCCTGCTTACAATGAAAGTGCATCCATCGCAAAAGTGATCCATGCTATTCCGGCATTTGTTACAGAGGTTATTGTAGTAAACAATGCTTCAACAGATGCTACGGTTCAGGTTGCAGAAAACGCCGGAGCCACCGTAATCAACGAATTTAAAACAGGTTACGGTAACGCCTGTTTAAAAGGAATAGATTATTTAAAAGCTAAAGCTGAAACAAAAGACATTGTAGTTTTCCTTGACGGAGATTTCTCAGACTATCCTCACGAAATGGATTTATTAATATCTCCTATTCGTGAAAACGAAATAGATATGGTTATTGGATCCAGGGTTTTAGGAAACCGCCAAATTGGATCTATGATGCCACAGCAAATATTTGGTAATTGGCTTGCAACAAAACTGATTAAGCTTTTTTATAGTGCAGAATTTACTGATCTTGGTCCGTTCAGAGCAATCAGTTGGGACGCTTTATCTCAATTGAAAATGAATGATAAAACCTACGGCTGGACTGTAGAAATGCAGGTAAAAGCTGCAAAACAGAAATTAAAATTTACGGAAGTTGCAGTTAGCTACCGTAAAAGAATCGGGGTTAGCAAAGTTTCCGGAACTATAAAAGGAAGCGTGCTTGCCGGATATAAAATTCTGTTTACAATTTTCAAAAATCTTATTTGATTTAGAAAATTCAAAAATTATGTGGGAAATTACTGTTGTCGTTTTATATTCTGTATCCGTATTTTTTGTCATACTTTTCAGTATCGGGCAACTGGCATTGCTTTATAAATATTTCAAAAATCGCGACAAGCAACAAATTAGATTAGAACAAATTGACTGGCCCAAAGTTACCGTTCAACTTCCATTATATAATGAACGGTTTGTTATTGAAAGACTTCTGGATGCTGTCGCGAAGCTTAATTACCCGAAAAATAAATTAGATATTCAGGTTTTGGATGATTCCACCGATCAGACAAAAGTGATTTCTAAAAAAAAGATAGAGGAATTAGTTCAGCTTGGGTTTAACATTTCTCATATCCAAAGAAAAATCAGAACCGGCTTTAAAGCTGGCGCTTTACAGGAAGGCTTAGAAATTTCTGAAGGAGAATACATCGCCATTTTTGATGCTGACTTTATACCGGAACCGGATTTTCTGATTAAAACACTTCCCTATTTCAGCAATGAGAATATTGGACTGGTACAAACACGCTGGGGGCATATTAATGGAGATCAATCCTGGCTAACAAAAGCGCAGCAGCTTGCTTTAAATGGTCATTTTATTATTGATCAGGAAGGCCGCAACAAGTCTGGTTTATTGATAAATTTTAACGGAACAGCAGGAATATGGCGTAAAAAATGTATTGTTGATGCCGGCGGCTGGCAGTACGATACGCTGACAGAAGATCTGGACCTTAGCTACCGTGCGCAAATAAAAGGCTGGAAATTCTCTTATTGCCCGCATATAATTACACCTGCCGAACTTCCATTTGTTTTGAACGCAGTAAGAACTCAGCAATTTAGATGGATTAAAGGTGGAATAGAAACATCTAAAAAAATCATGTCAGAATTGTGGAATTCGCAATTATCCACCACCGTTAAAATATTTGGTTCCTTCCATTTATTAAGCAACTATGTTTATGTTTTTATTCTGTTAAGCAGCATATTCAGCGTTCCAGCAATGTTTGTTAAAAATTTAGATCCCGCGTTTGATTTGTTTTTTAAGCTTAACGCGATATTCTTTTTGGTTTTTATAATCAATTTTTTCTACTGCTTAACAACCATCCGGACAGAAAAAAGCAGTTTGTCAGACGCTTTAAAAGAGTTGGCCCAGGTTTTTCCAATGGCCATTTTAATATCTTTAGGTATGTCATACCATAATTCAACCGCAATTTTCCAGGGAGTTATAGGCAAAAAAACCTCGTTTATCCGTACTCCAAAATTCAAAATTGTCAATGGTAAGAGCTCCGCAAACTCCGCGGTTTATCTTAGCCGTAACAATTTGTATAAAGAACTTCCGGAAATTATCTTGTTCTTTTATTTTCTTTTTGCCGTTTTTTCAGGAATTTATTTCCAGGATTACGGTTTTCTGCCTTATCATTTAACAATGCTTTCTGGCTTCGGGTTAATACTATTTTACGCTTTCCGGAAAGTTGATATAAAATCAGAGGCATAAAAAAACCCGGTAAGTTTATTTACCGGGCTATTTATTTTAGAAATATTGTTAATCTGCTATCGCACTCAAAATATCATATTGAGTGATTATCTGAATTTGTCCCTGGCTATCTTCAACCAATACGGCAGTGTTATCTTTGTTTATCATGCCGGAAATTTTCTCAATTGATGCGTTCATATCTACAAACGGAAATGAAGCACTCATAATATCAATAATGCTACTCGACTTTACCGAGGGATTATCCATTATTGAGTTCAAAATATCGTTTTCGGTTATTTTACCAATAAACATTCCCTGCTGTGTAACCGGCATCTGAGAAATATTCATGCTTTTGATGGTGTTAATTGCTTCTAAAACTGTTTTATCACAATCAATTGTAATGGTTTCCTGAGATTCTCTCTTCGCGAGAATGGATTTTGCAGTCAGTTTTTCATCTTCTAAAAAGCCACGCTCACGCAACCAATCATCATTATACATTTTACCCATGTAACGTGAACCGTGATCATGGAAAATAATAACTACCACATCACCTTCTTTCAATTCATCTTTCAACTGCATTAATCCCGCCACTGCCGATCCGGCTGAATTACCTGCAAAAATTCCTTCCTTACGAGCAATTTCACGGGTCATTAACGCGGCATCTTTGTCGGTTACTTTTTCAAAACGATCGATAATATCAAAATTCACGTTTTGCGGTAAAAAGTCTTCGCCAATACCTTCGGTGATGTAGGGATAAATCTCATTTTTATCCATAATGCCCGTTTCTTTATATTTTTTGAAAACGGAACCGTAAGTATCAATTCCCCAAATCTTAATATTTGGATTTTTCTCTTTTAAATATCTGCCAGCGCCGGAAATTGTGCCACCGGTTCCAACACCAACTACCAGGTGAGTAATTTTACCTTCCGTCTGTTCCCAAATTTCCGGACCAGTTTGCTCATAATGAGCTTTTGAATTCGATAAATTATCATACTGATTGGGTTTCCATGAATTTTTTACTTCTCTTTCTAACCTGCTCGAAACTGAGTAATAAGAACGTGGATCTTCCGGTTCTACATTGGTTGGGCAAACTATAACTTCGGCACCAAACGCTCTTAACGCATCAACTTTCTCTTTAGATTGCTTATCTGTTGTTGTGAAAATACATTTATACCCTTTTATAACAGCTGCAATAGCTAAACCCATTCCGGTGTTGCCGGATGTACCTTCGATAATAGTTCCGCCTGGCTTTAGAGCGCCCGATTTTTCGGCATCTTCAATCATTTTTACAGCCATCCGGTCTTTTATTGAGTTACCGGGATTGGTTGTTTCAATTTTAGCCAGGACTGTTGCTTTAACACCTTTTGTAATTGTATTTAGTTTAACCAAAGGTGTGTTGCCAATGGTTTCTAAAATATTATTGTACCACATTGTTTTTAGATTTGAGATATGAGACCGGAGATATGAGAATTAAATATCTAGAATTCCAAATCCACAGTTTCAAATTTATTGTTTTTTAAATTTAATGTACTAACCTATAAACTTGAGATTTGAATTACCTAACATCTCAAATCTAAATTCTAGTATCTAGTTTAAAATTTCAGATGTTTAACGGTTAAACCGTGATTTATTAATTGCTTTAATGATTCAATTCCAACCTTTAAATGTGTTTCAACATAATTTTCGGACACTTTAGAATCACTTTCGGCAGTTTTTACTCCCTCCGGAATCATCGGCTGATCTGAAACCAATAACAAAGCTCCAGTTGGAATTTTGTTAGCAAACCCAGTTGTAAAAATTGTAGCAGTTTCCATATCAACCGCCATTGCACGCAAGCTTTTCAAATACTTTTTAAACTTTTTATCGTGTTCCCAAACGCGGCGGTTGGTTGTGTAAACTGTTCCTGTCCAATAATCTCTGGAGAAATCGCGGATGGTTGTAGAAATTGCTTTTTGTAACGCGAAAGCAGGTAAGGCCGGAACCTCCGGTGGAAAATAATCATTAGATGTTCCTTCTCCGCGAATAGCAGCTATTGGAAGAATTAAATCGCCAATGCTGTTTTTCTTTTTCAATCCACCACATTTACCCAAAAATAAAACTGCTTTCGGATGAATTGCTGTTAAAAGATCCATCATAGTTGCAGCCATTGGGCTTCCCATACCAAAATTGATCAGAGTAATTCCATTTGCAGAAACACTTTGCATGGGCTTATCCAATCCGATAATCGGAGCATTATCATGCCATTCAGAAAAAAGTTTCAGATAACCGGAAAAGTTGGTCAGTAAAATAAAGTCAGTAAAATCTTTTAAAGGACGTCCAGTATATCGCGGAAGCCAGTTATCTACAATGTCTTCCTTGTTTTTTAATCCTTTTTTTACCGGTGAATTCACCTCTTTAACTTTCTTTGTCTTAACCGGAACTTCCGGATCTTGTTTAACTTCTTTCTCTTCGTTCATATATTAATTTTCAATGTATAGTTCCGTCTTCGCGGAAGCTTAATATTTTTATACAAAAAACCCCGGTTTTTCCGGGGCTCTTGTTATGCTACTTTTAATTTTTTAAGATCTGATTTTTCGAACTTGTTCATGGCATAATCGAGCGTAATAAATAGCTCCTTGCTATTTTTCCCCGAGGGCGTTTCGTACATAGCGTCGATCATAATTGCTTCGCAAATAGACCTCAGACCACGTGCGCCAAGCATAAACTCCATTGCTTTATCAACAATGAAATTCAAAACTTCATCATCAAATTCAAGTTTTACATTCTCATACTCAAACAGCTTTTTATACTGCTTTACCAGAGAATTTCTTGGTTCTTTCAAAATACTTAACAAGGTTTCTTTATCCAGAGGATTAAGATGAGTGATAACCGGTAAGCGGCCAATCAATTCCGGAATTAAACCGAAAGATTTTAAATCCTGTGGTGTAATGTATTTATACAGATTTTCCATATCGATTTCTGTATCATCCTTATCCACCTTGTAACCAACAGTTTGTGTTTTTAAACGGTTGGCAATTTTCTTTTCAATACCATCAAATGCACCGCCGGCAATAAATAAAATGTTGCTGGTATTAACCGCTATCATTTTCTGATCCGGATGTTTACGACCTCCCTGAGGTGGTACGTTAACCATTGTTCCTTCCAGAATTTTTAACAACGCCTGCTGAACTCCTTCACCGGATACATCTCTGGTAATTGACGGATTATCGCTTTTACGAGCAATTTTGTCAACTTCATCAATATATACAATACCTCTTTCGGCAGCGGCAACATCGTAATCTGCAGCTTGCAATAAACGAGTCAGGATACTTTCAACATCCTCACCAACATAACCGGCTTCGGTTAAAACCGTTGCATCGCAAATACAAAACGGAACGTTTAATATTTTAG
>JBDTLL010000120.1:0-7003 GCA_039934815.1 Daejeonella sp.
TTACAAATAATTGATTATCATCAGTTAGCAGTTAAGTTTGATAGTACGGTTTATGATTTTAATGCTACAGGCGATTACTGGCCACTGGTTTGGCGTGACAGCACTCAGAAAAATTATCCGCAAAATGTTGTAGGATTATATACAGCCATGGGCGATGTTCGTCAGGGGCCGGCTCATAATAAAGGAATGTTCCATGAAGCATTGGGCGTTATGGGCGCAATATTGGGAGCGAGTTTGGTGGGGATTGATAAAAGCCGTCAGGAAAATCTCAACTATGTTGGCATGCTAAAAAATTACTTTAATAAAGATACCGGCTGGGATATTATGATGAATAATACAGCGCCCGAGGTAGCACTTTTGGGTGGGGGTTATGGTCGCGATTGGTGGTATGATGTTTATCCGAATGTTTTATTCTACGCTATTTACGATCAATATCCTGATGAACCGGGTTTTGAAACCATCGCCCGTCAGATTGCCGACAAATTTTATAAAGCAGATTCCATTTTAAACGGGAATTACAATTATTCATATTTTGACTATGGAAAAATGAAACCCATGAAGACGCAAATTTGCGCTCAGCCCGATGCGGCTGCGGGACATGCCTGGGTTTTATATTCCGCCTATAAAAAATTCAAAGATCCGCGATATTTGAAAGGGGCCATCAGTGCCATGAAAGCTTTGGAATCTCAAAAGTTAAATCCGACTTATGAAGTTTTAATGCCATTTGGAGCTTATATGGCTGCCAGGATAAATGCGGAACTGGGGAATAATTTCGATGAAAATAAAATGCTCAGCTGGACTTTTGACGGAACGCCAATTTGTCGCGAAGGTTGGGGAGTTTTGGTTGGAAACTGGAACGGAACCGATATTTCCGGAGTTGTAGGAAGTACCGTAGATCACGGCGGCTATGGTTTTTTGATGAATACGTACGATGCGGCCATTCCTTTAATTCCGATGGTTCGGTATAATCAAACCTATGCAAACGCCATCGGCAAATGGATGTTGAATGCGGCCAATGCAGCTAAATTATTTTATCCGGAATACATGCCCGATGAAAATGAAACAATTCCCCAATTCGCTTCGGTAACCAAGGGCGTTATTGCTTATGAAGGTATTGTGAAGCAATCTACCTTTCCACAATTCCAAAACGTTAAATCGCCGGTTGCGCAGGGCGATGGTCCGAATTGGGTTCCGGACGGTAAAAATCCGCTTGTTTCGCAATACAGTGTTTATGGCAGTGCCCATGTTGGTGTTTTTGGAGGAATTATTCAGAAGACTGATGTACCCGCTATTTTACAGCTTGACCTTTTAGCTACAGATTTTTACCACGATGCAGCGTATCCATCTTACTTATATTATAATCCGTATAACGAGAGCAAAACAGTTTCTGTCAATATTGGAGCGAAAGGTAATGTCGATCTTTACAATACCGTTTCCGGGAAATTTATTTCAAAAAACATTTCGGCTACTCAAAAAATAACTTTGGCGCCACATTCATCTGCTGTAATTGTGGAGGTTCCAACCGGCGCCAAAATATCCTATTCAAAAAATAAAATATTGGCCAATGGTGTGGTGATAGATTATCAATATAAAAGAAGATAGATTATTGATTTTTTCCTTTTTGCGGTTTTTGAATAGTAATAGGAATAGCTTGCTGACTGCCGTAAAGTTTAATTTCATGAATATCGGCCGGCAGGTTCAAACCGTTTTTAAGGATTACTTCTTTTACTTTCGATATAATATTGCTCTTAATTTTTAGGGCTTCTTTGCGATATTCAAGTGTATCAACCCAAAAATAAACCTTCAGATTTACTGTACTTGTAGCAAGTTCGTCTACGGCTACAAAGGTTTCGTGGTTTTCATCTTCAACAACTTCTTGCGAGGACCTGATCGCATCCAAAATTAAAGCTTCAGCTCTTTCAATGCTGTCTTCGTAATCAATGCCAACAATAAAATCCAGTCGTATAAAACCATCTTCGGTATAATTAAAAACCGCTTTTTTAATCACATCGCTGTTTGGAACGTACACATCTTTTCCGTCAAAGGTCTTTAGTTTGGTGTATCTAAATTCCATGGTTTTCACCTTTCCAAATATATCGCCAATACTAATTGTATCATTTACATTAAACGGCCGGTTAAATGATAGAATAACTCCGGAAATGAAATTTTCGCCAATATCTTTAAATGCAAAGCCCAGTATTAATGCGGAAGCTCCGGCCGCCGCCACCAAACTTGTGGCAATTCCTTCTAATCCGGCAACCTTCAGCGAAAGCGAAATGAAAACCAAAATCAGCACAAGCTTAATGGTTTTGCTCAGAAAGTTGATCATTAACGGATCATCCGTCTTTCTGGAAATCCCATTTCTGAGGAGTTTTGCTGCATAACCAGCGATCAAAACACCAATAGAAATAATTATAATTGCCAGAACAATACCGGGAATCTGCTTTGCAAATTCGTTCCAGCTATTGTGCAAAGATTTAGATGCTTGCTCTAGAAAAGAATTAAAGTCGTTGTTCATATTTATTATAGCAATGATATTTAGTTAAAGCAAGGAAGCTGATTTTGTTTTATTTATAGACTATAATCAAAATTCTTAAAATTTATTTCTCCGTCAATCGATACTAATTTTTGTAATAACTAAGTTCAATTCTGTAACTTCAAATTCATCATCAATAGTTAAGAAATACTATTTTTTTCTTTCGCGAAGCCAATAAATCAATGCAGATACATTCAAAATATAACGATAATTTTCTTAAAGCACTTGCGCAATTGAATGCTAATCAATTGGATGCGGTGAATAAAATTGAAGGTCCGGTTTTAGTAATTGCTGGTCCCGGAACCGGAAAAACTCAAATTTTGGCTGCCCGGATTGGTAAAATATTGATGGATACGGATACTCAGCCGCACAATATTTTATGCCTGACTTATACAGATGCCGGTGCGGTTGCCATGCGTAAGCGCTTGTTTGACTTTATTGGTCCGGAAGCTTACCGCGTTAATATTTACACGTTCCACGCTTTTTGTAATGATATCATTCAGGAAAACCTGGATTATTTTGGCAAGATGGAACTTGACGCAATTTCTGATCTGGAGAGAATGGAAATGTTCCAAAAACTGGTTGATAGTTTCGGAAAAGATCATCCGCTAAAGCGATACAGAGGAGATGTTTATTTTGAAATAAGCCGCTTGCAACAACTTTTTTCAGTAATGAAAAGAGAAGATTGGTCGCCTGAATACATCGGTGAAAAAATTGAAGAGTTTAAATGTCTGGTTACTGATTGCGAACCGGGCGACTCATATTATAAAGAGTATAAGTACGTTAAAAAATATATGAATAAGGAGGCGGGTACTTTAAAACCCGGCTATTATACGCTTATTGAAAATCTGGATAAACTGAAAGCTGCGGTTAACGAATTTCCGAAATTCCAGCAGATGATGCAGGAAACCGGAAGATATGATTATGACGATATGATTCTTTGGGTGTTGAATGCCTTTAAGAATGATGAGCAGTTTTTGCTGAATTATCAGGAGCGTTACTTATATATTTTAGTTGATGAATATCAGGATACCAGCGGTGCGCAAAATGAGCTGATCAATATGCTAATCAGCTATTGGGATCGGCCCAATATTTTTGTGGTTGGTGATGATGATCAATCTATTTTCCGTTTTCAGGGTGCCAATATCCAGAATATTATGGATTATAGTGAGCGCTACGCGGAGTTTCTATACTCGGTAATGTTAACGGATAACTATCGTTCATCGCAACATATTTTAGATACCGCACGGGTTTTAATTGAGAATAATACCGAACGGATTAGGCTTGCCGGACTCAGTAAAAATTTAATTTCGAAAAATGCTGTTCACGAAGGATCTTTTATCAAACCAGAAATACATGGTTTTCAAAGTCAGTTTTTAGAATTTGCCAGTGTCACTTCGCGTATTTCACAACTGATTGACGACGGTGTTAACCCATCAGAAATTGCGGTTATTTATAAAGAACATCGCTCGGGCGAAGAACTTGCACATTATTTTAATGTAAAAGGCATCCCGGTAAACAGCAAACGAAAGGTTAACATTCTAAAACACCCCTTCGGCGAAAAACTGATTAATATTTTAAGATATCTGGCATTTGAAACCGAAACGCCGAATAGTGGGGATCAGATTTTGTTTGAAATTATGCATTATGATTTCTACAATATTGAGCCGATGGATACGGCCCGGATCAGTGTGGAAGTAAACGAACATAATCGCGGAAGCAAGGGAGAAAAAATATCGATACGTTCCCGGATTTATAATATAGCTGCAAAAACCGGACAGACACTTTTTGATTCTGAGAGCCATAAGCAAATAAAACGTTTAAGTGATGATCTGGAATTTTGGATCAAAGAAGTTTACAACGTCACGCTTCAAAGTCTGTTTGAAAAGATTATGGTCCGTGGGGGAATTCTGGCTTATGTGTTAAAATCGCCGGATAAAACCTGGTTAATGCAAGTCTTATCTTCGCTATTTAACTTTCTAAAAGAGGAGAGTCGCAAAAAGCCGGATTTAAAATTGAGTGAATTTGTCGCTCTGCTTGATCTTTTAACTGAAAATGATTTGTCGCTTGATCTGCAGAAAACGATATTCAACGAAACAGGTGTAAACTTTATGACCTGCCACGGCTCAAAAGGACTTGAATTTGAATATGTTTTTTTAATTGGAAGTACCAAAAACGTTTGGGAGAAAAAGAGGAAAAATAGTTCGGCTTATAAAATGCCTGATACCGTTTTTTCGTCCTTACCTGCAGCTAATGATGAGGAAGAATTACGACGACTATTTTATGTAGCCCTAACCCGGGCGAAAAAGCATTTATATATTTCCTTTCCGGAAAATGACGACAAAGGAAAAGATTTGGAGCCAACGGTTTTTATTGGTGAAATTCTGGCCTCAACAGATTTGCAGATCACCAGACCCACACTTGACCAAAATACCATCGATGAGTTTTATATTCTCCAGTTTACTGAAGAGGAAAAGGCAGATATTGGTTTAATTGATAAGGAATTTGTAAGCCATTTGCTTGAGAATTATGCGCTGAGTGTAACGCACCTGAATAATTATCTGGATTGTCCATTGAAGTTTTATTTCCAGAATCTGATTCAGGTTCCGAGCGGAAAAAATGAGACCATGACTTTTGGCTCGGCGGTGCACTTTGCTCTGAATAGATTGTTTCATTCGCTTGCAGATAATGCCGACGAGTTTCATGGCATTCCGAAATTTATGGATGATTTTAAATGGTACATGAATCGTAACCGGGAGGCGTTTACCAGCGAACAGTTTAAGCGAAGAATGGAATATGGCGAGAAAATACTTCCGGCATATTATAATAAATACGTGAATGAATGGGAAAAAGTAACGCTTACAGAATACAGCATTAAGAATGTGGAAGTAGATGGAATTCCTGTAAAAGGTGTGTTAGACAAACTTGAATTCCATAATAAACAAGTGAATGTTGTAGATTATAAAACGGGAAAATATGATCGGGCGAAAGCCAAGTTTGCTGCGCCCAATGAAAAATTGCCTGAGGGCGGCGATTATTGGCGGCAGGCGGTTTTCTATAAATTATTGGTTGATAATGACCGGCGGAATGACTGGGAAGTGATCAGCACTGAATTTGATTTTATTGAGCCTGAGAAGGATGAATATATCAAGCATAAAGTGGTTATCCGTCCGGAAGATCTGGAAACTGTGAGAACTCAGATTAAAGATACGTATACAAAAATCAAGAATCTGGAGTTTAACAGAGGTTGCGGCAAGAAAGATTGCAGCTGGTGTGGGTTTGTCCGGACAAATTTCCAGCAGACCGAACATTTATTGGAAAATATGGAGGAGGAAGAGAACGACTAAATTTAATAAGATTGGGATCATTTTCTAAATTTTACATTTAGGCGAAAAAATGCCTAAATAGTGTAAGCAGAACACAGTTTAGATTTCAAACATTAAACTTATATTTGCGTTCCAAAATTTGAATTTTCACAGATGAGAGAAATACAGTTCAGAGAAGCACTTCGGGAAGCGTTGAGTGAAGAAATGCGTAAAGACGAGAAAATCTTTTTAATGGGCGAAGAAGTAGCCGAATACAACGGAGCCTATAAAGTTAGTCAGGGAATGCTGGACGAGTTTGGCGCAAAGCGTGTTATTGATACGCCAATTGCCGAATTAGGTTTTGCAGGAATTGGTGTTGGTGCCGCAATGAATGGTTTACACCCGATCATTGAATTTATGACTTTCAACTTCTCTTTAGTTGCTATAGATCAGGTTATAAATGCTGCCGCGAAAATTCTTTCTATGAGTGGTGGTCAGTTTTCTGTTCCAATTGTATTTCGCGGTCCTACTGGTAACGCCGGACAATTAGGTGCGCAGCACTCTCAGAATTTTGAAAGCTGGTATGCAAACTGCCCGGGTTTAAAAGTTGTAATTCCTTCAAGTCCGTATGAAGCAAAAGGTTTGTTAAAACAATCTATTATCGATCCGGATCCGGTTATCTTTATGGAATCTGAAGTGATGTACGGCGATAAAGGTGAAGTTCCTGAGGAAGAATATTACATCCCATTAGGAAAAGCAAATATTGTTAAAGAAGGTACAGATGTTACTATCGTGACTTTCGGTAAAATGCTTTCAAGAGTTGTAATGCCAGCTGTTGAAGAACTGACTAAAGAAGGAATAAATGCGGAGGTGATTGATTTACGTACTGTTCGTCCGATTGATTACGAAACGGTAATTGCTTCTGTTAAGAAGACAAACCGTATGGTATTTGTTGAAGAAGCGTGGCCTTTGGGTTCAATTGCTACTGAAGTAACTTTTAAGGTTCAGAAAGATGCGTTTGACTTTTTAGATGCTCCGGTTCTGCGTGTAACTTGTGCTGATGTGCCACTTCCATACGCACCAACGTTAATTCAGGAAGCGTTGCCAAATGCAGCGAAAGTTGTAAAAGCGGTTAAAAGTGTTTTGTATATAAAAGCTTAGT
>JBDTLL010000121.1:0-6968 GCA_039934815.1 Daejeonella sp.
ACCGGAAATATGCTGGTAGATAACCAAAAAACACTTGAAGGTCTGTTTTCTAAAGTGCCCATACTTATCGCAACCCATTGCGAAGATGAAGCAACCATACGGCGCAACTTTGAAAAGTTCAGTCAGATTTACGGAAGTAATATTACCGCAGAAATGCATCCGCAAATCAGAACGGTTGAGGCTTGTTATATTTCTTCATCCATGGCGGTTGAACTGGCCAAAAAACACAATACCCGTTTGCACATTTTGCATATTTCTACCGCGAAGGAAACCGGATTATTTAGCAATTCAATTCCTTTGGCAGAGAAAAGAATAACTGCTGAAGCCTGCATTCACCACTTGTGGTTTACGGATGAAGATTACGCAGAAAAAGGAAACTTGATTAAGTGGAATCCTGCGGTTAAATCCCGATCGGATCGGGATGCAATTTTAGAAGCTGTTCTAAATGGAACAATTGACGTAATTGCAACAGATCATGCTCCGCATACTTTTGAGGAAAAATCACAACCTTATTTATTGGCACCTTCCGGCGGACCGCTTGTGCAACACGCTTTGCCAGCGATGCTGGATTTATTTCATCAGGGAAAAATATCTCTTGAGAAAATTGCTGAAAAAATGAGCCATAATCCCGCAATTTGCTTTCAGATAGAAAAACGAGGATTTATCCGCGAAGGGTTTTGGGCCGATCTCGCTCTGGTAAATTTGAATAAATCTGAAACTGTAACCAAAGAGAACATTCTTTCCAAATGTAAATGGAGTCCATTTACCGGACATACATTTAAATCCAGCGTTGAACACACTATAGTTTCCGGCAAGTTGGTTTATGAAAACGGCAAAATTATAGATAATTCAAGAGGTAAACGATTAACCTTCAACAGATGATTCTGATTCCTGCTCTCTTAAAAACATGATAAAATCGCTTGCCGACTGGTCTGTATAACCAACATGACGAAGCATATTAATTACCTGGCCGCGATGAAACGTAGAATGGTTCATGCAGTGCAAAATAATTTCGGTGTTATTCTGTTTAAACTTTTTTCCTTTTAAATTGATGTACTCCGTATTCTCCTGAAAAAAGGAATCTTTTTTGCCTTCAATAAACTCAATAAATGCATCTGAATTTTTATGCATCAGTTTACAAATACTTTCAAAAGAACCTTGAAGATCAAGATTATGCATATGCGGAATGTTCTGCCCATTTAGTCTTGACAGCCAGGTTTGCTCGCCATCTGCAATGTGCAGTACAATATTTTTTATTGCGAAAAATTCACTTTGATTAGAACTGTTTTCGTCAACGTAATCTACAGTATTTAGATAGTTGCAAATTTTTTGGTTTGCCCACTGATTGTAGCGCAGATAATTGAGTAACATCGGTTTCATAAATCTGGAATTTAAGATCGTATAAAAAATAAAATATAAGGTACGATTCTGTTTTGAAAAAGCCGGCTCCTGAGCCGGCTTTTAAAATTATTTATCCCAGAAAATCCGATCTGTTACTTGTACTGCCGGAACATTTTCACGGTTACGTGTTGTTTCTGTATTGGGATAAGTTACTCTTCTGATATAATCTGATAATGCTGCATTAATTGGTAAGCTAAAATCTTTATACTGATAATTAAACCTGCGTGCATCTACCCAAGCTTCCGGATTTAGAAACATAGCTACATATTTTTCTTTCATAATCAGATTGATGGTCAGCCCTCCCTCACCTGGAGCTACACTTGGCTCGGCCAAATAAGCATCTCTATCGGCGGCAGCCACACCAACTTTATCCATATGCGCTTTAATGCCTTCCAGATATGCAGCATAGGCTACTGCCGGATTACTGGAACGCAACGCAGCTTCCGCTTCAATAAATTTTGTTTCCGGATAAGTAATTATAAAAAGTGGGGCGTTATCCGAAGCATAGAAAGTAGATCTCCTCAGACGAGATTCGTCTAATACAGTATTGGATGCATTGCTAACATTACCTCCCCCATTTGGAGTTCCTTTATAAGTATTGGTAATTGTTTTGCTCGCCATCCGTGGTAACCGCGGATCAACAACCGGATAGCTTGTACCATTCATATGGTCGATAATCTGTTCCGAAAGCCAGCCATTTAAAACCAGCAAACTATCATTTAACGCAATGCCCGCCCATGGATTCCGGTCTTTAAAACTGGTAACCTGCGCATCATCCGCATTTGAAGTATATGCTGAACTTAATGCCGTTAAAACCGCCGCAGGATTGTATGATGCATCTTTACTATAATGATTTAGCAAACGTGCTTTCATTGCGTACGCTGTTTTAACCCACTTTTCGCGGGAACCTCCATGTATAAAATCGCTGCCCGGTTCCAGATTAACCTTAGAATCTGTTTTACTAAGTTCTACAATTGCTTCATCAAGCATTTGCAGTATCTGCGTGTAAATTTGTTCGCCTGTATCGTAAGTTGGTGTTAAAGATTCACCGGTAAAAGCCTGACTATACGGAACGCTTCCCCAGGCATCAACTGTTGCGGAAAGATTAATGGCCATTAGCACTTTTGCTACGCCCAAATGTTCTGAAGAACCCTGTTCGATAGCCAGTTTTTCCATATCGGTAATATTTGCCATGGCATCATACAGGCGTCCCCAGGTGCCGCTGTAGTCTACTTCCTGATAGGTGTCTGTTGCACCACCGGAACCCGGATTTGCAAGATATTGCACAAAATAGGATGTAAACTGGCTCATCCTAAACTGGTTAACCGCCGTATTATAGGTAGTATAAGCCAGCAACCCATTAATTGGAGGCTGATCTACCGTATTGGGATTATCATTCAGATCGAGGTATTTTTTACATCCCGCCGAGGTAAATATAATTAGCAGAATTAGGGATATATTGAATATTTTCTTTTTCATCATGTGCGGTTTAAAATGAAACATTTAAAGTAACCAGATAACTTTTTACAGCCGGATAGGTAAATCCCGAGAAAGCGCCAATATTACTGCCGCTAGGATTTGAGCTTGTTTCCGGATCAAAACCTGAATAATCTGTGCTGATCCATAAATTATTACCGGTTAAGCTCAGGCTTGCGCCGGATGCCGGAAACTTCTGAAATAGCTTTTTAGGCAAATCATAAGAAAGCGTTACCGAGCGTAAACGAACCCAGGACGCATCTTCAACAAAATTTTCTGTTGCTGTACGGTAGTTATTCCGGTAATAACCGGCAGTATAATTTACTCCATCCGGACCAATTCCCTGACCTAACCAAACCGGTTTTGAATTCGGAGTGCCGTCTGCCAAAACCCCTTCAAAAACTTTGGTATCTTCTCTGTTCTCAGTATATTTTGCAGTGCCAAAAGCAGCCATAAAATTGGCGAACTGGTTGTATTTTTCTACTCCCTCCCGCACGTCTATTAAGAAAGAAAGCCCCAGGCTTTTATAATTGATGGAGTTGGTTAACCCGCCTATCCATTTTGGCAAATAATTACCCAAAATTTTCTGTTTGCTGGTTGGTTCCCTTACCGGGAAACCGTTTGCCCCAATTACCAATGGCTTACTGTAATCAATACGTAATGGGTCTTCGGTAGCATTACCATAGTAACGCTGGTAATAAGATCCATAGATATTTCCAATTGATTCTCCCGGAATAAGCTTGGTGGTGGCCGAAGAACCACTATATCCAAACTGGCTGGCAATTGGGATTTCAAAAAGTCCTTCGCGGATAGTTAATATCTTATTTCGGTTGGCCGAAAAATTAAGTTTAATATCCCAGTTAAAATCAGTTGTTCTTACAGGCGTTCCGCTTAATAAAAGCTCAACTCCTCTGTTCCGTACTTTACCGGAGTTAACAAATACATTGCTATAACCTGTGGTATTAGAAACTGCTACAGGTATGATCTGATTTCTACTAATTGATTGATACCAGGTAAAATCCAGGCCAAATCTGCGATCAAAAAATTGCATTTCTGTTCCCGCTTCATACGTATTTGTTCTTTCAGGAACCAGATTCTGGTCGCCCCTTGTCGTATTTCTGGCAAAACCTATAATATTTCCTATCGGGAAATCGCTGGAAGTGGCGTAACCAAAAGTAGTAGAATATGGTTCTGCGTCTTTACCAATTCCGGCAAAAGAGAATCTCAGTTTTCCGTAATCTATAAAATCAGGCATTTTCATCTGATCAGAAAAGACATATCCCAAACTTACTGAAGGATAGAAAAATGAATTATTGGGATTAACTAAAGTTGACGTAATATCATTCCTGCCGGTCAGGGTTAGAAAGAGGTAATCTTTATAATCCAAAGTTGCCTCACCAAAAATTCCTATTAATCTGTAAAGCTGATTATATGCATTTGCAGTTACTATTTTGGCATTCCCCAGATCAAAACGATTATACACTGCAAGCTCTGAACCTTCTGTGCTGATCCGGTTAATTTTTCGGTCGTACAAATCTCCCCCTACGTGAAAACTGGCATGGAAATTTGAACCAATTTCCGGATGGAATCCAAAAATTAAATTGGAATTAATAGCTCTGAAATTAAGGCGGTATTCATTGATAAACCCCAATCCGTTATCTTCAGAAACCTGCTCTCCTGCAACACCCGCAGGTCCGGGAGCATAACCTGTACGAGAATCTGTATAATGATCTACGCCAATACGATAGTTAACATCCGCCCATTTTACAGGTTGGTAATTAAAATTTAGATTACCAATTAAACGGTTAACATTGTCTTTGAACCGGTTGGTAGATGCCACATAGATCGGGTTTCCATTACCGTAAGTTTTCATGGTACCATCTGGTTTTACGTAATCCGTAACATCCCAGCGTGGCGACCAGTACGTTAAACTTTCATTAAAACGATCTGCGTTGTAACGGAAACCTCCGGAATTAATAAAGTTTAGCGAAGTTCCAACTTTAAACTTATCGCTGAATTTTAAATCACCGTTTGCCCGCATTGATAAATTTTTATAATCCGTAAAGGGCAAAACACCTTTTTGATATGCCTGAGATACAGAAGTATTGAATGTAGCCATATCAGATCCGCCGGAAAAACTCAAAGTATTTTTTACCTGATTTCCCTGCTGATAGGCATTTTTATAATTGTTAAATAATTTATCCGGATGCGTTGGATCTAATTGTTTCGCAACTTCAATAGTCGGCCCCCAGGAAGGAAAAAATTGCTCCGGATCATAAACTCCCATGGAACCCTGCGAATATTTGGTCTGCACATCAGGGAATTTATTTACTTCGTCTAATCCGAAACTACTGGTAAAATTAACACGCAACTTACCTGCTTTACCAGATTTAGTATTGATAACCACTACACCGTTTGCGCCACGCAAACCGTAAAGTGCTGTTGCGGCACCACCTTTCAGAATAGATATATTTTCAATATCATCCGGGTTAATATCCGAAGCCCGATTACTCATTCCTCGTAACTCGGCACCTGCGCCGGTTGTAAACGTTGAATTGTCGAGCAAAACCCCGTCGATCACAAAAAGTGGTTCACTGGAACGACCTAAATCAATAGAATTATAACCTCTTATCAGGATACTGGAACCTTGCCCGGGAGCACCACCTGTACTGGAAATAGTAACCCCAGAAACTTTTCCTTGTAACGAATTGACCAGATTATTCTGCCGGTTCTCATTTAATTCTTCAGCACCAACAGATTGAGCTGCATAACCCAGTGCTTTGCGTTCCCGCGAAATACCCAATGCAGTTACAACAACTTCAGAAAGTTGTTTGGTATCAACCCTTAAATTAACATTGATTGTTTGTTGATTTCCAACACGGATTTCCTGAGGTAAAAACCCGAGAAAACGAAAAACGAGAACTGCGCTTGAATTAGGAACCATCATTCGGTAATCACCGTTTTGATCTGTTGTTGTTCCATTAGTTTGGCCTTTTATCAGAACGCTTACACCCGGTAAGGGTAAGCCGTCATCGGCGGAGGTTACTTTTCCTCTAACTTCAAGATTTTGAGCATCTACTGCAAAACCGTAAAAAATCATCAGAAAGAATAAACAGAGAGTAGTTGTTTTTTTCATCATAATAATTGGGTTTAGAATTAATGACAATGCTATCCGATCACTAGATATTTAACTAATACCACCGGATAAGATTCTCAAAAAATTTAATTAAGACTTAAAGAACTATGTTTTAAATCATTAAGTTAAGATTATTTTTTTAAAAATCCACATTTGACGCGGATACGGCATTTTTTTGATTCGCACAATATCACATTTGAGTCAATACCCGCTATATCATTTCAGAATCATTCTAAACTGTTTACATTTGCGACTTGTTGATTATGTGCTATGGCCAAAATTTCTATAAACCTCACGACAGGTTCTGTTCAAAAAGAAGATATAATTGTTGGAATTGATCTGGGTACTACCAATAGTCTGGTTGCTTTTATTAATCCGGAAGGAAATCCAACGGTAATAAATGATACCGGCAAAGGTGTTTTAGTCCCTTCAATTGTACATTTTCAACCAGACGGAAATGTGGTTGTAGGTAATGAAGCGAAAGATTTTTTGATCAGTGATCCTCAAAACACAATTTTCTCCGTAAAAAGATTACTTGGCCGCTCTTATCACGATATAGAAAATCACAAAGATTTATTCTCTTACAAAATTATTGATGACGATACCGAAAGTCTGGTAAAAATTAAAGTCGGAGAGAAATTTTACACGCCAATAGAGCTTTCAGGAATGATTCTGAAAGAACTGAAAGAGCGTTCAGAACACGCATTGAAAACTTCTGTTAACCGTGCTGTAATTACAGTTCCCGCATATTTTAATGACAGCCAGCGACAGGCAACACGTGATGCGGGAAAACTTGCAGGTTTAGATGTTTTACGAATTGTTAACGAACCTACAGCCGCCAGCCTGGCTTATGGTATCGGATTAAATCCGGAAGATGAAAAAACAATAGCCGTTTATGACCTGGGTGGCGGAACTTTTGACGTTTCTATTCTTAAAATCCAGAATGGAATCTTTG
>JBDTLL010000122.1:0-6963 GCA_039934815.1 Daejeonella sp.
GAACCTATTCTCCTGATTACTGGGAAAGCAGAACAATGTCGCCATCCAGCCTG
This sequence comes from Daejeonella sp., assembly GCA_039934815.1. Taxonomy (GTDB): domain Bacteria; phylum Bacteroidota; class Bacteroidia; order Sphingobacteriales; family Sphingobacteriaceae; genus Daejeonella. The sequence goes on from JBDTLL010000122.1 coordinate 54, forward strand.
CTTTTTTATATTGGCTTGAATAAAAAAGTAGAAGACATTAAACACCATAATCTTTTTTTTGACGAGGATTTTGAACTCCATGCCCGGGAAATATACAGCCAACCAGAATGGCCTTCAAAGCCCTTGTTTTATGTTTCATGCACCTCTAAAACGGACCCGGGCGTTGCACCTGAAAACAGTGAAAATCTATTTTTCCTGATGCCTATTGCGCCCGGATTAAAAGATGGAGACGCTATCAGAGAAAAATATTTCAATCTGATGATAAACCGCTTTGAAGAAATTACAGGTCAGAAAATCAGGGAATCAATTATTGTTAAAAGAAGCTATGCTTTGGACGATTTCAGTAAAGATTACCATTCATTTAAAGGCAATGCCTACGGACTAGCAAATACGCTGAGCCAAACGGCATTCTTTAAACCCAAAATGAGATCTAAAAAAGTTAAAAACCTATATTTCACGGGGCAGTTAACGGTTCCGGGGCCGGGTGTTCCGCCTTCTATTATTTCCGGACAGGTGGTAGCGGCCGAAGTTGAAAAATATTTAAAATAAAGAAGGCCGGATATAAATCCGGCCTGTCTCGTTGTTATGATTGTTTAGAAAGGGGCAAATTAGTCGATTTGAGCATTTACTGCTTTTCTATTTGCAGTATCATAAGGCTTCAAACCTTTTTTAAGCAATTTTCTCGCCACGTGAATTCTGGTTTTAACCGTTCCAATTGGGATAGTTAAATGATCAGCAATTTCGTGATATTTATGTCCTTCAAAATACATTGTAAAAGGAATATAATATTCTTTAGGCAATTTGCTCATGGCATTTTTGATATCATCCATAATGAATTTAGCCTCACCCTGATTTTTGGTAGCGCTGAATACAAGATTTGCAGATGAAATATCATCAGATTTTGTTACGAATGAACTAATCTTAACAAAGCGGCGGTAGTTATTTATAAAAGTGTTCTTCATGATGGTGTATAACCATCCTTTAAGATTCGTTCCTTCTTTAAATTTATTGTAATAGGTAATGGCTTTTAACATGGTATCCTGTACCAGGTCATTCGCGTCATCGGCATCATGGGTAAAATGAAGAGCGTACATTTTCAATGAACTCGCTTGCCGCATAACCAGAGTGTTGAATTCGATTTTTGTCATTTTGTTTAGGTTTAGGTTTAAGTAAACAAATTATTTTTCGATTCAAAAAACAACATGTCGTTTTAAGTAGATACTTAAGATACACAAACCCTGTGCCTAATCGCGGCCGAAAGGCCAGTTAATTCTATACTGTGTAGTTAGATTGTGCAAACGCATACACATAAAACCGGTTTTTTACAGCTAGATTATATTTACTTCGCGTTCAAGAATAATTCCAAACCGGTCAAAAACACTTGTAATAATTGCTGCAGAAAGGGCGTAAATATCATCTCCAGAGGCATTTCCATGATTAACTAGTACCAAAGCCTGATTTTTCCATGTTCCCGTATTTCCTACTACCTTCCCTTTCCAGCCACATTGTTCAATTAACCAGCCCGCTGCAAGCTTAATCGAATCTTCGCCAACTTTGTAGTGAACTATGTCTTGAAAAACAGACTGCAACTGTACAAAGTTCTTTAGCGGAATAACTGGATTTTTAAAAAAGCTGCCTGCGTTACCAATCGTAGACGGGTCGGGTAGTTTACTTACGCGAATGGAAGAAACTACCTCTGATACATCTTTTATACCCGGATCAGCAATCCCACGTTTTAAAAGTTCATCTGAAATAGCACCATAACTCAGGCTCGGAAAAAAGTCTGAATTTAATTTATAAGTGACTTCAGTAATTATATAACGGCCTTTCGCTTCGTTTTTAAATATGCTATCGCGATAATTGAAACCGCAATCTTCTTTTGTAAAGATTTTTACATCCCCTGTCTGCGTGTCAAATGCCCGGCAACTGTAAAAGATATCCTGTAACTCTACGCCATAAGCACCGATATTTTGTATTGGCGATGCTCCAACAGTCCCGGGTATCAAACTCAAGTTTTCCATACCAGCTAATTGGTGGTCCACACAATAGTTTACCAGATCATTCCAAATAACTCCAGCGCCGGCACTTACAAAAACATGATCTCCTATTTTTTCTTTGCGGATTCCCGGAATGACCATGCGGATCACTAATCCTTCAAAATTATTTACAAAAAGCATGTTGCTTCCTCCGCCTAAAATCAATCTTTCAGCACCGTTCCAGTTTGGATCTGCAAATAACTGCTCCAATTCTTCTTCACTGCTAATTTCTGTAAACCAGCGGGCAAAAGCTTCAACGCCAAAGGTGTTCAGCGATTTTAACGAGTGATTTTCGAGGATTTGAATCATAAAAGATAGTTAATATAGAAATCTGCTTGCGAGATTTTGCTGGCAAACATAATTATTTTCTGAAGTATTTGCGGGAAGCGCTCAGCAGTCCAAACTCAGTTGAATTTTCTTTATGCAAAGATTTGTGATGCATTTTATGAGCCCGCTTAATGCCGGAAAGATATCGGTTGGAAGATTTAAATACACTGAAGCGATTATGAATAAATCCATCATGGAAAATAAAATAGATAATTCCGTACAACGATATTCCTACGCCTATCCAGAACCAAAAATTTAAAGTCTCTTTTCCGATAAACATCAGGAAAAGCGAAATTGCCGCAAACAGAAAACTGAAAATATCATTCAGCTCCAGAAATTTAGGTTTGGAAGAATGGTGAGTTTTGTGGATAAACCACAGCGGACCATGAAACAAATATTTATGTATAAACCATGAAAATGCCTCCATACCTGCAAGGGTTAGCAGTATAATGGAGGCATTTATTAAGATTATCATCAGAAAATCTCTCGTTTTATGTTAGATATGAATGGCTCTGTTTTCTGTAGCTGCCATACTTGCTTCTCTAAAAGCTTCGGTGTAAGTTGGATGTGCGTGAGAAATCCGGGCAATATCTTCTGCAGACGCACGGAACTCCATAGCGACAACAGCTTCGGCTATCATATCTGCGGCACGCGGACCTATCATATGCACACCTAAAATTTCATCCGTATCGGCATCAGCCAAAACCTTTATCAAACCATCTGTATCCATACTTGCACGTGCCCTGCCGCTTGCTTTAAATGGAAAAGATCCGGTTTTGTATTTTTTGCCTTGCTCTTTCAACTGCTCTTCGGTATAGCCTACGCTGGCAACTTCAGGCCAGGTATAAACTACGCCCGGAATTAAATTATAATTTATATGCGGTTTTTGTCCGGCAATTACTTCGGCAACAAAAGTTCCCTCGTCTTCAGCTTTATGAGCTAACATTGCTCCTTTTATAACATCGCCAATTGCGTAAATTCCCGGAATCATTGTTTCCAGATGATCATTTACCGCAATTTTATTTCCGCGTTCTTCGGTTTTAATGCCGATGTTTTCTAAGCCTAAATTTTCGGTATAAGCCGTACGACCAACAGCTACCAGACAATAATCTCCTTCAAAAATAACCTCTTCGCCTTTTGGATTAGTAGCTTTAACAGTAACCTTATCCCCTTTTACAGAAGCACTTGTAACTTTATGGCTCAATTTAAACTCCATGCCCAATTTGGTAAGAGTTTTCTGCAACTCTTTGCCCATGGTTTTATCCATAGTGCTTACAATGGAATCCATAAATTCAACCACCGTAACTTTAGAGCCTAAACGGGCATAAACTGAACCCAGCTCCAGGCCGATAACTCCGCCACCAATCAGGATCATATGCTTGGGAATTTCTTTCAAATTCAAAGCTTCTGTAGAAGTGATGATTCTCTTTCCGTCAGTTTTAAGAAATGGCAGAACGGTTGGCTTAGAGCCAGTGGCAATAATTATATTTTTGGCTGTAATTGTTTCTTTTTTACCGTCTGCTCCTGCAATTTCGATGGTATTTTTATCCACAAATGAGCCCATTCCCTGGTAAGAGGTTATTTTATTCTTCTTAAATAAAAACGCAATTCCGCCCGTAGTTTGCTCCACAACTTCATTCTTACGCTTAATCATCTGAGCTAAATCGGCGGTAAGGCCGGTCAGATTAATTCCGTGTTCTTTAAAAGTATGTTCTGCATTATGAAAATGTTCTGTAGAATCTAAAAGTGCTTTAGATGGAATACATCCCACATTAAGGCAAGTTCCACCCAAAGTGCTGTATTTTTCTATACAAGCTGTTTTCAAACCTAACTGTGCACAGCGGATGGCGGCAACATAACCACCGGGACCACTGCCTATTACTACTACGTCGTATTGCATGAATGAATCAATTTAAAATCGCCTCAAAGTTATGAAATATGAACTCCTTAGAAAAATAAGCAGGACTATTATTTATTAGAGGTTAAGGATATTACATCATAGCTACATTTGAAACCGACACTAAGCTTTTGCAAATGCTCTGCTTTAACCTATCTTAGCTTATCAATAAATATTACCTCTATGAAAAAACTACTTTTTATTTTCCTACTGGGATTAACATTTCCGGCATTTGCGCAAATCAATGCAGACTCATTATACATCCGTCAGCACTATGATAAAACAGAAAAATATATTCCTATGCGGGATGGTAAAAAGCTATTTACATCCATTTATACGCCTAAAGATAACAGTAAAAAATATCCAATTTTATTAAACCGTACTCCCTATTCTGTTTCGCCATACGGCGAAAATTATAAAACAAGCCTGGGACCTTCGATGCTTTTTGCCCGTGAAGGCTATATTTTTGTTTATCAGGATGTTCGGGGCAGATGGATGAGTGAAGGAGATTTTGTGGATGTCCGTCCGCATAATCCAAATAAAAAATCCAAAAAAGATATCGACGAAAGTAGCGATACCTACGATACAATTGACTGGCTGGTTAAAAATCTACCGTCAGATAATGGCAGTGTTGGTATTTATGGAATTTCATATCCCGGATTTTATTCAACAGCGTCCTTACCCGGTGCTCATCCGGCACTAAAAGCCGTTTCGCCCCAGGCGCCCGTAACAGATTGGTTTATTGGCGATGACTTTCACCACAACGGAGCCTTTATGCTAATGGATGCTTTTTCATTCTATTCAAGCTTTGGCGTTCCACGTCCCAAACCAATTACACCTGCGCAGGGACCAAAATCATTTGAATTCCCGGTTCAGGATAATTATAAATTCTATCTGGATCTGGGTCCGCTTAAAAATGTTAAAAGCAAATACTTCGCGGATAGTATCAAATTTTGGAATGATTTAATGTCGCACCCAACTTATGATTCATTCTGGAAAGCCCGCAATATAAGAACGCAGTTAAATAATATTAAACCGGCAACAATGGTTGTAGGTGGGTTTTTTGATGCTGAAGATGCCTTCGGTGCTTTAAATACGTACAAAGCAATTGAAAATCAAAATCCGAATAATCATAATATGCTGGTTATGGGACCGTGGTTTCACGGCGGTTGGGCCCGTGGAACTGGTGAAAGTTTTGGCAATATAAAATTCGATCAGCCAACAAGTACCTGGTATCAGCAAAATGTAGAATTTCCATTCTTTCAGAATAAGTTAAACGGAAAACCGGATAAAGATTTGCCCGAAGCAATGATTTTTATGACCGGATCTAACAAATGGGAGAAATTTGCAAAATGGCCGCCGGCAAATACCGATCAACAAAAATTATATTTCCATGCAGATGGAAAACTTTCATTTGATAAACCAACTGAGAGCTCAAGTTTTGATGAGTATTTATCCGATCCAAATAAGCCCGTTCCGTACGCCGACAAAGTACATTTGAGAAGAACACGTGAGTATATGATTGATGATCAGCGTTTCGCTTCCCGCCGACCAGATGTTATGGTTTATCAAACCGATACGTTGACGGAGGACATTTCTTTGGCAGGGCCAATTATCGCCGACTTAATGATAGCAACTACGGGAACAGATGCAGATTATGTGGTAAAATTAATTGATGTATATCCGGATTATACTCCGAACATGGAACCCAATCCGGAGAATATTCAGATGGGCGGCTATCAAATGCTTGTACGCGGAGAAGTGATGCGTGGAAAATTCCGCAATAGCTTTGAAAATCCGGAACCTTTTGAACCCAATAAAATCACGGAAGTAAAATACAATATTCCGGATGTGGCGCACACCTTTAAAAAAGGTCACCGGATTATGATACAGGTTCAAAATTCATGGTTTCCCCTTGTAGATCGTAATCCGCAAACTTTTACAGATATCTATCATGCGGATGAAAAGGATTTCCAAAAAGCCATGCAACGCATTTATCACGATGATAAAAATGCATCATCTGTAACCGTTACCGTGTTAAAATAATCTCATTACAACTTCTAAATATTAACAGTTTGAAAAAAGCTATTCTCTTCATTTTATTTTTTGCTTTTCTGTTGAATAGCAATTACGCTCAGAATAAACCAACCACCCAATTCAGTCGGGCGGATTCTTTACGCGGAAATTTAACGCCGTTAAGAACCTGCTACGACATCAATTATTATCATCTGGACTTGAAAATAAATATTGATGAAAAATTTATTAGTGGATCAAATTTATTCCGGTTTACTGCTACCCAGGATTTTAACAAGTTACAGTTTGATCTTTTTGAAAATCTGGAGATTGAAAAAGTAATTTATAAAGGCAAAAATCTAAAATACCGGAGAGAATTTAACGCTGTATATCTGGAATTTCCTGATGAAATAAAAAAAGGAACTATTGAAGAATTCACGGTTTTTTATTCAGGTAAACCAACTATCGCCAAACGTGCCCCCTGGGATGGCGGCTTTGTTTTTTCAAATGATGAAACAGGTAAACCCTGGGTGGCGGTTGCTTGTCAGGGTTTTGGTGCCAGCTCCTGGTGGCCCACAAAAGATCATCAGGCAGACGAAGTGGATAGCATGATGATCAGCATCTCGGTTCCGCCGGG
>JBDTLL010000123.1:0-6939 GCA_039934815.1 Daejeonella sp.
TTGGTAGTTATATTAAAATACACTACAAAAATCTCTCATATTATATTGTTCTGGATCGCGTTTGTACTTACCCGACCATTTGGAGCAACCTTTGGCGACCTTTTAACAAAAAAGCAGGAACAAGGCGGTTTCGATTTGGGAACTGTTGGTTCTTCCGCAGTATTATTTACAATCCTGTTTATTTTAGTTATTTATTCCGTTTTTGAACAGCGGAATAAAATGCGTTTACAAACTGCTGCATAATTCTCCAAAGATCTTCTGCTCATTATTTCCCTTATTTTTTGTATTTATGGGATATGAAAAGGCCGTTAGTATTTCCAAAATCCACAGAAAACGATACCGAATTACAAAAGCTGGTTGAGTTTTATAATGAAACCTTAGGCTTTTGTCCCAACAGCGTAAAAACCATGTATATTCGTCCCCGGATTGCAATGGCGTTTATTGAGATGAATAAAGCGGTAATGGAAAATCAGGGAAATGTTAGCAGTGCTTTGAAACGGCTGATCGGTTATATCAGCAGCAATGTTGCCGGTTGCCGTTATTGCCAGGCACATACTATACGTGCCGCCGAACGTTATGATGCCGCTCCGGCACAAATGGAAAACATCTGGGAATATAAAACTCATCCTTCCTTTTCTGAAGCAGAAAGGGCGGCATTGGATTTCGCATTTGCGTCTTCTATGATCCCGAATGCGGTAAGTGATGAGATTGCCGAAAACCTGCGTAAATATTGGGATGACGGCGATATCGTTGAAATTCTGGGCGTAGTTTCCTTGTTTGGTTTCTTAAACCGGTGGAATGATTCTATGGGAACTGAAATTGAAGACGGAGCCCGCGAATCAGGTGAAAAGTTTCTGGCTAAAGAAGGTTGGAATTCAGGCAAGCATACTTACAATTGATTTTGCCTGTAAACAGGATGACTCAAAAGAATAATTACATTTGAAAAAACGAAACCTAAATTAGCGGATGCCCGATTTTTCTTTCATTATTTTAACCTTTAATGAAGAGTTACATCTTCCGCGATTACTTAATTCTATAAAGAGTTTAAACGCCCCAACCTTTGTTCTCGATTCGGGCAGTACAGATCGCACTTTGGAAATTTGCGAACAATATGCTGTTAAAGTAGAAACTCATCCTTTCGAAAATCATCCCAAACAATGGGATAAAGCTTTAAAAACATTTGAAATACAAACTCCCTGGATCATCGGGCTTGATGCCGATCAGATTGTTACCCCAGAGCTATTGGAGCGGTTAAAAAATTTCCGCGACAGCGATTTTACAGGAATAAACGGAATTTACTTTAACAGGAAGAACTTTTTTAAGGGCAAATGGATTCGCTACGGCGGATATTATCCACGCTATTTGTTAAAAATGTTTAGAGCAGGCAGCGGCCATTCGGATCTGAATGAAAATATGGATCATCGGTTTATTGTAACTGGCAAAACCGTTGTTTGGAAAAACGGGCATATTCTGGAAGAAAACTTAAAAGAAAATAAGATCAGTTTCTGGATAAGTAAGCATAACCATTACAGCGATCTGGTGGCCCATGAAGAAGTTGAACGCATGCATAATCTTCGTTTCCAAACAATAAAACCCAATTTTTGGGGCAGCCCGGATGAGCGAATTGCATCGCTAAAAAATTTGTGGTGGCGTTTGCCCTTATTTCTCAGACCATTTTTATATTTTACATACCGGATGATTTTCCAACTGGGAATACTTGAAGGAGGCCGGGGAATTTTATTTCATTTCCTTCAGGGCTTTTGGTTCCGTATAATTGTAGATGTTAAAATTGCTGAAATCCTGAAAGCAAAAAAAGATGAGCGTTAAAAATCAAATCATAAATTATTGGAATAACCCGGCTTACCGCTTTGTTATTTTGTTTACCGGATTATTTTTACTGCTTTATTACTTCAATATTTTTTACATGGGAATTTGCGCTCCGGGTAATTACTACAGCGAATTTCTGGACCAAAACCTCAATTATATTCGCGGCTTACGCGTATTATTAATCAGTATTTCTGCAGCAATTTTACGAGCATTTGGTTATACAATTTACACCTCAGAATTTACGCTGCACGCTTACGGCGTTGGCGGAATTAATGTAGTTTATTCATGCCTGGGATTTGGAGTAATGAGCTTTTTTGCAGCCTTTGTGCTTGCATGGCCCGGTAAAACCATTAAAAACAGAATTCTGTTTTTAATATTCGGCTTAATAGGCATTCAGATTTTGAATTTACTTCGGTTTATTTTGATCACTCTTTTTTGGAGAAACAATAAATTGTCGTTCAATTTAGACCATCATTTGCTATTTAACGTTACTTTGTACGCTATTTTACTGGCATCACTTTACTTCTGGACCAACGAAAAAAGGGCAGTAAACATTCAAAAATCTTCCTTAACAGCGTGATCAAAACTCAGCTAAAAAAGCAGTTCGACAGAAAGGATTTTGATCCCGGGGCACCGGCGGTTAAAATTTATATCTGGTACTTTTTTAATACTGTTTTTTTCCGTTCCGGATTAATTCCTTTTAGTTCTTTACTGGTGGGAATTTTAAAACTATTTGGTTCTAAAATTGGCCGGGATGTAAGAATAAAACCATTTGTAAATATTAAATATCCCTGGAAATTAACTGTAGGAGACCATACCTGGATTGGTGAAAATTGCAGTATAGAAAATTTAGCAGAAGTAACTATCGGCGCAAATGTTTGCCTTTCGCAAGCCTGCATGATACTGACTGGAAATCACAATTATAAATTAAGCAGTTTTGACTTAATTACAATGCCCGTAAATATAGAAGATGGTGCCTGGATCGGGGCCAAAAGTGTTGTTTGTCCCGGTATAACTGTTGGCTCGCATGCTATTTTAACAGTCAACTCAACAGCCAATAAACATTTGGAAGCATACCATATTTATCAGGGAAATCCCGCCGTAAAAGTTCGCAAAAGAGAAATTTCAGAGTAAGATCAGGCGATAGACGAACGATGATTACCTGATTTTTTAATCGTACCGGTTTCGACCTTTTTGTTAATTGATTTTGGTGCGGCAGGTGCAACTTTAAATTTCGGAGCCGGACGGTATTTTTTTAACACCTTGGCCGGAACGGCTGTTTTTTCTTCCGCCGGAACGACATATTCTTCCGCAGAATTTTCTCCAGATTTCTCTTCAATTACAATTTGCTTACTTTGAAGGATAAACTCAAAATTCTCCTTCACATCCCCTTCTGTGGTATTTTTAATTTCAAAAGGAATTTTCTCTACCGACGAATTCATGTTTAACCGATGTAACTGGCCGGTGTCTATAGTGGCATAATAATCTCCGGATTTTAATCCCAGGTAACTGAAATAACCATCAGATTCGCTCAGCGTTCGGGCCACCAGAAAATCATCAGGGGTATAAATACACACCAGAATACGACCAAGGCCGGTATCTTTTTGATTTTGGCGTTGATAAACCATTCCGCTTATTTCTCCTGAAACTCTAACCGGGAGTTCCACAGTCTTCAACTGATTTGGAATTACAGAGACCTTAATTGTTTTTAAATCAAGCTGCCATGAAATATTATCCAGACTATTTGGATCTAACTGCAATAAAACATCCACGTATGGTTCCAGGTCAAATACCCGCGTAACCGAATCCTTTTTACTGCTTACAATTCGTCCGCCGTTAGCTTTAAACTTTAAGCCGTTAACCAAGGGTTCCTGAACATCTCTTGTGCCGTTTCCGTTAATGTCTAAAAATGTGCTGATGATTAGTCCGCCTTTACCAACATTTGTACGATTGTTTAAGCCTAGATAGCTGCTTTTAGGATCATATATTAAACTTCCACGTGCAGATTGCAAATAAGAAGATCCATAATTTCCCTGGCGTGTTAATGCCGATGCCTGGGCAAAATTAAAATCGTACCTAAAGCCTAAACTAAAATTGCTCAACTGACTTTTAAAGTTCTGCTCGTATGTTAAATTAAGGAAACCATTCTTCGCCACGTTTTTTTCCACTGCCATGCGCATAGAAACAATCTGATTCTGGCTGTAATTGTATTGTGCCTGCGGATTAAACATGATTGAAAAAGGCATCCGGTATGAAAGTGACAAATTGCTATAGATAAATGGTTTTGAGAAATCATTCATCAAAATATTGGTACTTAAAGAAGTTCCAATTCCTTTTACAACTCCCGTAAGCATCATTTCTCCGGATGAATATTGACTATTTTCCAGCTTTACCTGGCTATATGTCATCCGTGAGAAAACTTTAAAATCCAATAAATGAACAGGTAATGAAAGCATTAATTTTTTCACATTCCTGAAATTATTATTAATTGCCTGCTGCCCTTTTGTATAACTCGCGTAGTTCATTTCAAACTGTACACTTCCCGGCAGGTTATATGTCAAAATATTATTAAATCGTACGCCATAATCCAATTGAGAATTAAATAACAGATTTGAACTCAGACGAAAAGAAGAGCTGGCAAACGGGATACTTTTTCTTCCGGAAATTGAGGAAAGATATTCCAATCCTCCGCCCAAAGTGATCCAGTTATTTAAACCATAATTGACTTCCGCCCGCGAGTATTTAGAATGCAGGTCATCTTCAACTATTCCGGCGCTAAAAGTATATTCTAATTCCTTTGCGGGAAGAAAACTAAATGGAATTACAATGTTTTGTCCGGTTAACCTTTCTTCGCCGTAAGGTCCGTAAAACTTTAATTTAACATCAGAATTGCCGTAAATAAGCGGTACTTCAAATGCATAAAAACCAGACGCATCCGCTTTTTTGTAATCGACTAAAATGTTATTGACATATAATTCTACAATCCAGTTGGGTTCTGTATGATCGCTAATATTATATGTTCCAAAAGATTTACGGTAAGTAGTGGGCGTATTGCTTAGCTGAAATCCAACTATTGGCGCATATATAGAAGATGTAGATTGCGAGAAAATTTTGCCAGCAGTTGTTTGCCTGATCAACTGGTTCTCATTATTTGCATAACGCCATTGATAAAATTGGTGCTTTGGATTAATTGGTTCTTTGCTGGAATAGTTTAATAGCACCGTCGTTTCGCCACCCGCAATCAATCCGCCGAGGTTTAAATTGATACGATTTTCGGTATTGCCCGTGCTTTGCTGAGAAGATGAAATTACCCAGTCTGCCATACCCAAATGAAATAAGGGATATTCCCGGCGAAATGTAGTATCTGCGATTATTTCTCCTTTAAGAGAGCTTACGTTTTGGCGCATACTGGCCTGTTTCATTTCACGTATAGCCGGCAATTCTCTTGGCGTATTTAATTCAACAGAAAGATCTCTGAAATTAAAATTACAGTTGAGCCCGAAAACTTTACCGTAAATAGTTGATTTTAGATATAAAATTCCTTCATTACGCAAAATATCATCCTGATTCAGATCGAACACTTTTTGCTGAAATGTGATGCGGCTATTGATATTATCAATTAGATATGATTCATCCTGACTGATAAAAAAACCGGAAACAATTTCTTTATCCACATCGGCAATGTTTCTGATCTTTAAAAAATTAAATACATCACTTATTGAGAGATAGACAGTCTGGCCTTTTATCAGAGCCGGCATTTCTGTACCCCCAACGCCTCTCACATTTAAAAAAACAGATATCTCATCAAAAGGTGCCTCTCCTTCCTCTTCATTATCTGCCATTGCCTTTACAGGATTTGCAAACAGGAAAATCGCGATAGCAAAAAAACTTAGCTTAATGAAGAAGCCAGGAGTTTTATGCAAACGTTTTTGAGTGATTGTGCCGGCGTTTACGATGATTACTGCTGTATAAATGTGATAGAAAATGTACCGCTGTATGCACCGGGCGGATTAGCTAAAGGATTGCCAACATTCAGCGTACCGCCAATTCTTATTTGTGTGGTTAAAGGCGGTTGTAAAGTTGAAATATACGACGAACCCGTGCTGGCAGCGCCCAAACGCATGGTCATAGAACCGCCGTTGCTGCCGGTTAATGTTACATCAGGGCCGTTTAAAATAGATATTAATGTTCCGGGTAATGCTTCAACTTCGAAAATAGCAGGCGAAAACGAGAAGCCGGAATTTAATTCGATAACATCTCCGGTTACAGACCTGGAACCGTTTGCATAAATAATTACTGAACCGCCTGAACTGCCCTGAAAAAAAGAGCCAAAGTTTAGTCCCTGCGCCGGATTAACAAATACTGAAATAGGCCGCGGCGGCTTTTGCTGACCATATGCTAAGTTCTGAAAACAAATTATACCACAAAATACCGCTACAGACATAACGATATTTTGCATTGATATAATAGCTTTAGAGCGCATTAGTTTACCGATATTTTATTACTGACCGAGCCGATTTCTGAAATCGTATTAATTATATAAATTCCGGGATTGAGGCGAATTTGAAACTGCTGCGTTCCCGAACCTCTGAAAATTTGTGTGCCTAAAATTTGTCCGGACATATTACTGATCACCATTTTTGAGCTCTGATTTTCTGAAATCCCCGCAAGGCTATACTGTAATTTTCCCTCATTGTAATTTGCTTTAAGCGATGATGCCGGCTCAAGATTGTATGATCCAGTTTTAGAACTTAAAATCAGTTCGAACCGATTCTCGCTTTTGCCCTTTTCCTGGTAGGTGGAAAATTTAGAATGCTGGCGCATATCCTGTAAAGAATTATTCTTTTTATCCAGAATATAAATATTAAATCTGTACGGGATTTTTTCTACATCATCAATACTAAATTCCACGTTTTCGCTTAGTTCGGTTTTTAAACCCAATGGAATATGCGTAACTGAATCTGCAGAAAGTGGAAGAGCGTTAATGGACAGATTCTTTTTATCGGACGAAACGCTGTAGAAATTAGGCACAGAGGCATCTGTATTCAACAATTTAAGCGCATCCAATTGCGTTTCGAAATCTGTTTGTGCAAAATCATCAAAGTAAATTAC
>JBDTLL010000124.1:0-6908 GCA_039934815.1 Daejeonella sp.
TGACCAATTTCTCGGGCGGAGTTCAGGGAGGAATTTCTAATGGAATGGATATCACTTTCCGGGTTGCTTTTAAACCCGTTGCAACGATTATGCAAAGTCAGGCCACGGTTAATTCATCCGGCGAAGCCGCGGAAATTAAAGGAAAAGGCAGACATGATCCTTGTGTAGTTCCGCGTGCCGTGGCAATTGTAGAAGCTATGGCGGCACTGGTTATTGCTGATCATTTTTTAAGAAATAAAACTGTTCGCATCTGATGAAAAAAACCTTATTCTTCCTTTTTATATCGTTTACTTCTTTAAACATATTTGCTCAGGAAATTTCCCGCAAAGAATATAAGCAACGTATTATAAAGCATCGCGACGAATATCAACTGGATTTTTTGAATGATAAAAGGTCTCCTCTACAATTAGGCGATCTGCAGAATTTACGTTTTTACAAGCCTGATGCGGAATATTCTGTAAAGGCAGAGGTCGAAATTCTGAAAGATCAGCCGGTGTTTAAAATGCTCACGTTTGACGGTTCTGCAAAACAATATGTGCGTTATGCAGTGTTGAAATTCAATTTAAAAGGCGAAGCCCGAACTTTAACTTTGTACAGAAGTATTGCATTAATGGAAAATGAACAATACAAAGATTATTTATTTCTCCCCTTTACAGATCTTACCAATGGCAAGAAAACGTACGGTGGCGGCCGATATATTGATCTGAAAACAAAAGATATTTCATCCGGCACATTTGCGCTCGACTTTAACATCGCATATAATCCGTACTGCGCTTACAGCACCGGTTACTCCTGTCCTATTCCTCCGCAAGAAAATGATTTAAATGTTGCTATAAAAGCAGGAGAAAAGAATTTTGCTGGAGAAAAGAAGCATCAGTAATAAGCGTTAAAAAGCAATTTCTGGTTACGATCTGACGGCTTCGGGCGCTTGTTCCAGTAAATTACTCAGTTCGGTTTCTTCGAGCACAACTCTTTCAGAAGCAGAATTATCATTGTAATTCCATTTAATCAATTTGATTTTCCCTCCCATAATTTCAATTCCGGTAATGTCGCCGTCATCAAAACAACAACAACCCGTATTAAAATAGTTAGGTTTATATAAGGTAAAATCCGGCGGCATATCTCCTTTTCTAATCCGTAGCTGTATTTCATTTTCCAGTCGGATTACTTCCTTTTCATCTTTTTTTTCACGGGCGGCATTCAACTGCCGGTAAATTCTTTCCAGATGCGTTAACGAAGTAAAAACCGGTTGATGCGTGTGTCCGGTTATTAAAACAATATTTTTCTGCTTTGCCGACCATTCATACATCAATCGGTTATGATCTGATTTTAACTGATCATTAAACGCAGGCGTGTTTGGATTGATCATTAAGTACGCTTGCAACGGCGCCCAGATATTTGAAACAAACCATTTGCTAAACCAATTTCCGTCGCTTTGCAAATCTCCCTGATGCCCGTGAGTTAGAAATATTTCGAGCTCCGTATTGTTAACCGTGGTTTTTAATATGGCACCTTCAAAAATTTTTACTTTCTGACCGTAAATTCCTTCCAGATTAAAAGCGGCAAGCGGATCGTTGTCCCAATACAGATCATGATTCCCGAATATCTTGGTAAAAGCATTCCGTTTTAAGAATAATTTTTCCAGTGCAAAATTTGCCTTATTTGCTTTGATAACTGGCTCCAACAAATTTTCCCATAATTCTTCGCTATCGCCGAGATTGATATAATGGAAATCATTTTCATTATAATATTTCAAAGCAGCTAAATAATTCTTTTCAGCAAGGGCAAAATCATCTGCAAAATCGCGGATTCCTTTATGCTGATCGGATAATATTACAATTTTATCATTGCTGTCAAACTGAAGCCACACACCTTTTTTACCGGGCTTTTTTTGAATTTTAGCATACAGATCTGTTAGTGCAGAGTGCACTCTTTCCTTGTTTGGTCTGGAAGAATATTTATTACTTAAATAAATTATTTGACTTCGTAAAAGCCTCTGGAAAAACTTTCGCATCTAAAATCTATTCATACTTATGTATTCCAAATTTTAATAAAAATTGAAATGAATTGGCCTCCACATAAATTAAGGACAATTTTCAATATTTGTTCATTATAAATTTTCGAAAAATGGAAATATTAAAACCGTTCTCAAAATATCAGGAAAAATCAATAAATAACAGATTTTTTAAGCATGCTGATGTTCAAAAGCTGATCCAGAATCTCGACAGTACTAAATTTAAAAATGAAGTAATCGGTAAATCGGTACAGGGAAGAAACATAAATCTGCTAAAATATGGCAATGGCAAGCTGACGATATTTTTATGGAGCCAGATGCATGGCGATGAAGCTACAGCCACTATGGCCCTTTTTGATCTGTTTAATTTTTTGCAGTTTGATGATGAATTGAATCCGCTTCGCGAAAGCATTGAAAATAATTGCACGCTTTACTTTATTCCAATGGTTAATCCGGACGGAGCGGAAGTTTTTACACGCAGAAATGCGCAGGGAATTGACATAAACCGTGATTTCTTGAAACGACAATCGCCGGAAGGAAAGCTGCTGGCAGAAACACGAGACAGATTAAATCCCGACTTTGGTTTCAATTTGCATGATCAGGGTGTCATTTGGTCGGCAGGTCGAACCGGAAATCCGGCTACAATATCCTTACTGGCTCCCGCTTTTGATGAAGTTTTGACGGTAGATCAATCTCGCTTAAAAGCGATGCAGGTAATTTCTGTTATCAATGAAGATTTACAAAAAATTATTCCTCATCATGTGGGTCGTTTTAACGATGAATACGAACCGCGTGCTTTTGGCGACAATTTTCAGTCTCTGGGAACTTCTACAATTTTAATTGAAGCGGGAGGTTATGCGGATGATCATGAAAAACAATTCATAAGGCAGGTATTTTTTAAATCTCTGTTAACAGGATTGGAAAGCATTGCAAACAATACATATCCGGGCAAATCCAAAGAACATTATTTTTCAATTCCTGAAAATCAAAAGCTGCATTTCAGAATTTTGTTGAAAAATTGTTCTTTTAATTTTAACGACTTGAAATACATTTCAGATGTTGGTCTGATTGCCGAGGAAGAAATTAATGAAGACCTGCGCTCTGTTAACTATACTTATAAAATAGAGGATTTAGGCGATTTAAACTCATTTAACGGCTATGAAATTATTGAATGTAGTGGATTAGTTTTAACATTAATCAATCCTTTGGTCTGCGGTAAAAACGCCGATTTTGTGCTGCGTGATGGCTTGACAACAATTTTATGTGTAGAGAATGGGCGAATTACTGACAAAAACCTTTAAATTCAGCGTTTCAATTTCCGAATAATACGAATATATGGCCCTGAATTACGTCTGGATTGGTTTCTTCATCATTGCTTTTGCTGTTGCTTTATTTAAATTAATTGTTTTTCAGGACTATGATATATTTCAGCAAATAGTTACCGGCACATTTGACAGTGCCAAAACCGGTGCAGAAATTTCTCTCGGCCTTGCCGGATTAATGGCATTCTGGTTAGGCATCATGAAAATTGGCGAAAAAGGTGGCATGATACAGGTTTTCGCCAAAGCGGTTGGTCCGTTTTTCCATAAGCTTTTTCCGGAAGTTCCAAAAAATCATCCCGCTTTTGGTTCTATTTTAATGAATTTTTCTGCCAACATGCTTGGTCTTGATAACGCCGCAACGCCGGTGGGATTAAAGGCCATGAAAGAGCTGCAGGACTTAAATCCTGATAAAGAGACAGCGACAAATGCCCAGATTATGTTTTTGGTGTTAAACGCTTCCAGTTTAACTTTGCTTCCCATCAGTATTATGGCTTACCGGAAAGAAGCCGGAGCAGCAGACCCGGCAGATGTTTTTATTCCGATTTTACTCGCTACTTTTTTCTCAACGCTGGTCGGTTTAATTACTGTTGCTATCTATCAAAAAATCAATCTCCTCCAGAAAACCGTATTGCTGTATTTGGGCGGTTTAAGCGTATTTATTGGCGGATTGCTATTTTACTTTTCTACGCTACAGCCTGAAGAAATAAATGTAATTTCTAAAGTTGCCGGCAACGTAATTCTGTTTAGTATCATCATTTCCTTTATTACACTGGCATTTTTCCGCAAAGTAAATGTGTTTGAAACGTTTATTGAAGGAGCTAAAGAAGGTTTTGAAATTGCAGTTAAAATTATTCCGTACCTGGTTGGTATTTTAGTTGCGGTTGGCGTATTAAGAGCTTCCGGAACCATGGATTACATTGTGCAGGGAATTAGTTCGCTTGTCGCGATGTTTGGCTTAGATACTTCGTTTGTAGAAGCGATACCGGTTGCGCTGATGAAACCAATGAGCGGCAGCGGTGCACGGGGCTTAATGGTGGAGTTAATGGCAAAAAATGGAGCAGACAACTTTGCGTCGAGAGTTGCAAGCGTAATACAAGGCTCCACCGAAACCACATTTTATGTTCTGGCGGTTTATTTTGGTTCAGTATCCATTAAAAGAACCAGACATGCTTTGCCTTGCGCCCTGCTCGCAGAATTTGCAGGAGTTATAGCAGCAATTATTATAGCTTATATATTTTTTGGAAGCACAATTTAAATTTTCAGCTCCTACTCGATCAACACAAATCAGAGCGGCATATTTAAAATTTAATTAATATATTTTTACCTGATTTAAAAGATCTTAACCGTTGTTTATAAATATTTCCATTTTGAATTTTAATAAAAAAAATATTCAAATTAGATTTCCTGTTCAAACATTGGTCATATTGTAGCGTTATAATATCACCTAAACAACTAAACACAACCAATGGAAATACCCGCTCAAACTATAGATAGATTTGCTTCACAGCATAAAATCATCAAGTATTATATAGACGGTCTTCCGCCGGAGGCGATTTATAAGCGTTTTAACGCAGATAAATTTTCAATACACGAAACGATCGCTTACCTGTGTCGTTACCAATATATATTTCTGAATCGTTTAAAGGAAATCAGTAGAGAAATAAATCCATTTTTCGATACTTATCGTCCCGACGATGATGACGAATTTAGATTTACGGCTGCTAAAACAAGTGGATCTTTACTACACGAAATTTATCGCGTTAGAAATGAAATGGCAATTATGCTTGACAGATTAAGCGAAGTGCAGTTTGGAAGATATGGCACACACGCCATCCTTGGAAAAATGAATCTGGTTCAATGGATAGAATTTTTTCTTTTGCATGAATCCAATCAATTATTCAAAATTTTCAAAGCCGCAGGTTGTTTCTGGGCAATGGGAAATCAATCTGAAGACAAAATAATTAATTTTCCCCGGCAGCAGAGCCAAATAGATGAACTTGCGGGCTAGTTTAAACCATCCCTTTTTTGGAAAGCCATTTCATTTATGAAGTGGCTTTATTATTTTATTAAAAACTTAATATTTTGGAACATTGTATAGGAACTGCTTGTGTAATAGTAGAAACCGGTAAAGAACATTACCGGACAGAAATTCATGCCGATGGACATATTCTCATTGCAGATGAACCCATCCAATTGGGTGGAAAAAATGAAGGCATAAACCCTTCTTTACTTTTACTTTCGAGTTTGGGGGCATGCACCGCAATTACCATACGCATGTATGCTGACAGGAAAGCCTGGCCACTCGACCATATCCGGATAGAGCTTTCAATGGAAAATCAAAAAAGCGAACAGCAGCAAACAACGTATATTAAAAAGCATCTGCATTTTACCGGCGACTTGTCTGAGGAGCAAAAACAAAGACTTTTATATATTGCTGACCATTGTCCAATCCACAAAACATTAACCAACCCCATCGTAATTACCAGCAATAACTTAGATAGTTAAGGCTATCTAATTGACATAGAACACTTTATACCCGAAGAAAATAATTAAACTCTTGTATTTGTGTTTTAGCGATGTTTTTATACTTTTGTGCCGTTGATGCGCCCATAGCTCAGCTGGATAGAGCAACGGTTTTCTAAACCGTAGGTCTTAGGTTCGAATCCTAATGGGCGTACTAATTAACCGTCTTTAATTAAATTTAAAGGCGGTTTTTTTATGTGCTTAGCTGAGGACAATTTCCTTTTGATTGAGATATCAGATTTGAAATTTAAACATGTTAAATTTATGTTTCGGATATTCAATACTCTCTCCTGTTTTACTATCTACCTCTCAAATGTCTGTGTCTGACATAAATTATTAAATTTGAACAAATAGATTTAAACTGTGGCCAGACTAAAACGAAATTCGCACCTCATCATATATAGAAAATATTCTACCAGCCTTAAATTTGTTATGCTGGCACTTTGCGTTTTAATAGTGACCATGGTTCTGCCTAAACAGGCCCGGTTTCGTTTTGAATATGAAAAAGGCAGAAAGTGGATGCAAAAAGATCTGGTTTCTCCGTATAATTTTGCGATTAAAAAAACCAACGCAGAAATAGAAAAAGATCGAAAAGAGATTCTCAAATCTGTATTTCCTGTCTATCAGAATAATGACGACATCGCACTTAAAGCCATTGAAGATAACATTACCGAATTTGAAACCAGGTGGAAAGATACCGGCGGCAGTGCATCAGAAAAGAAAAGATTTGAAAGCTTAGCAACTACAATTCTGAATAATGTTTATAAAAGGGGGATAATTAATCCGGTTAAAAAATATCAGTCAACTGATGCAAACTATAACTTTAACCTTGTAAAAAATAATGTATCAGGTCAGATGAATACAATGGATGTATTCACAATAAAAACCGCTGAGAATTATATTGATGAACAACTTTCCAAGGTTTCTGATTTGGAAATGCGAACCTGGCTCGCTAAACTGCTAAAAGGCCATTTACAGGTTAATTATATTTTCGATGAACGGATCACAAACAAACTGGAAGAAGATGCTTTAAGTAGCATATCTACCAC
>JBDTLL010000125.1:0-6896 GCA_039934815.1 Daejeonella sp.
GAAGCCGCACCGCAGGCAACTCCGGCGCAGACCGTAAGTCAGGTTTTGTATTATGTGCCCAATTTAAAAACCAAATTGAACCTGTTGCAGCAATTGCTTAAGCAGGATGATGAGGTTTCCCGCTTAATTATTTTTTGTAAAACCAAAACCGTTGCTGATAATATTTTCAGTTTTCTGGAGAAAAGATATGGCGCAAATCAGGTTCGGGTTATCCACGCTAATAAAGGTCAGAATACAAGAATCAATTCAATTAATGCATTTAAAGAAGGCACAATCCGCATTTTAGTTGCTACAGATGTCGCTTCTCGCGGATTGGATGTGAGCAATGTGAGTCACGTAATCAATTTCGATGTTCCGATCATTATTGAAGATTATGTTCATCGGATAGGAAGAACAGGCCGGGCTTCACAAACCGGCGATGCGATTACGTTCAGCAATCCATCGGAGGAACATTACATCCGGAAGATCGAAAAATTAATTCGTCAGCAAATTCCTGTCGCTGATATCCCGGAAGGAGTATTTATTGAAGAAACACCTTACGAGGAACGGCAGGCTATTGCCCGCGATATTGATTTGCAGAAAAGAAAAGAAGACCCCGATTTTCAGGGCGCTTTTCATGAGAAAAAAGCAAAGAATATTGGAAATTCGAAACAGCCAAAAGCGGATACGAGCAGAAACAACAGGCCTGGTGCTGCCAGACGGAAAAAGAGCGTAAAATTTGATGCTGTACACAAAAAAGACAGAAAACGTAAATGAGAATTAGATTTACACCATTAAATTTAGTTTCATCTGCGTTATTAGTTTCAGGTTTTTACTTTCTGATTTTTGGCTTGCCTGCAGAATTTAAAGGAAGCTCCGTAATTTTTATCTTTTTACTTGCAATCATTTGTTTTGTGTCTGATCTTATTTTTAGAAGAAAAATTTCAGAACTCAAACGCATTTGGTTTTTTGAGATACTATTTATCATCTTTGTGGCTTTAATAATTGCTCTGATAAGAGGTATGAATCAATAAAACCTTTTTAGAATATTAAAATATATTTCAATAACATCTCAATGAAAAAAGCAGAAATAAAACTCACCATAGAATTAGACGAACAAAATGTGCCCGAAAATATTCTTTGGGAATCTACAGACAGTGTAAGTAAAGAGGCTTTGCCGGTAAAATCTATGATGCTTGCCTTGTGGGATCATAATTATAAAAATTCTTTAAGAATTGATTTGTGGACCAAAGATATGCCTGCAGATGAAATGAAACGCTTTTTCTATGAAACTTTGCAAACGATGGGCGATAGTTTTTTAAGAGCCACGGGCGAAACAAATATCGTGGAAGATCTTCGTGATTACTGCGCTCATTTTGCCGAAAAAATGGAACTTACCGAAGGAAATGCTCCAAAATCAGCTTTAGGCAAAAAATAAAGTAATGATTCTGAAAAAATATGCAGGAGTATTTGCCGCTTTACTGGTAATTGCTGGCGGATTAAGTCCGATGCTGCACTTACCAATTATCGGCAACTGGAATTATTTTGATATTGATCTGGTTCTGGCAAGTTTGGTTTTTTCCATGGCCGGATTAGCATTAATTGCTTCCGGAATTGGCAAGGCACAACTTTTAAAAATTTGCGGTTATGCAATACTTGCTTTGATATTATTTACGCTGGTTGCTGTATTTTTTAAGGTCAACAATTATTTTAGTTTCCTGCCATTTAAAAAACTGGCAGCAGCAGCCAGCAGAACTATTCATTACCGCTGGACGGGATGGGTATTAATGTTTATGGGTGCTTTGATAATGATATTTCTACCCAACTGGCAAAAAAAGGTCAGGTAAAAGCATTTTTTTTTATAAATTAGGTATTAATTAATTTTTAAGATTTTTAATATTTAATTAGAAAAACATGAATTATATTTTACCGCCAGCAGTTCTCAGAGTATTATTTGCAATCCCTTTTGCAATTTTTGGATTCATGCACTTTATGTATGCCGATACCATGCAGGGAATGGTCCCTAGTTACGTTCCCGGAGGAGTAATTTGGGTGTATGCAACCGGAGGCTTGTTAATTCTAGCCGCAATTGCACTAATCATAAATAAATACGCCAAAGCAGCCGGGTATTTACTGGGATTTATGTTGCTCGTATTTATATTAGGAGTTCATTTACCTGCTATCATGGGTGGTAACCAATTAGCGATGGGCTCGCTTCTAAAAGATTTTTCTTTAATGTCAGCAGCGATGTTTATTGGTAACTTTTCTGCAAAATAACTTCTAAATTTAGAAGATATTTAAATTTAAAATATCGGTAATCATGGAAAGTATGGCACTGCATCAAAAGCTTTCCCTTAGAAATTGGAAGTATTTTCTGAGTCTTATACCCGCGGCGTTGGTTGTTTTTGGCAATTTAACCGGAGGTTGGTATTCGCTTGCAAATTTTTTATTCTCATTTGTAATACTGGCACTTTCGGAAATAATGCTGCCCGAAGATAAAAGTAACGACGATTCTGTTGAAGATCATTTGCCCGAGGTTCTGTTATTTCTAAGCGTTCTATCACAAATTATATCTGTTTCGAGTCTAGTTTATGGGATAAGTAGCGGTATAATAAATGGTTACTGGATATTTGCAGCCGCACTTTCCACAGGTACTTCGTCTGGAACTATAGCCATTGTTGTAGCACATGAATTAATTCACCGAAAGGAAAAATTTTGGAATTTTGCAGGAAGATTTCTTCTTTTCAGTGTATTTAATCCGTATTTCTATATTCATCATTTACGCGTACATCACAAACATGTGGGCACTTTTAACGATCCGGTTACGGCCAGAAAAAATGAAACATATTATCATTATTTATGGCGTTCTGTTAAAGGGCAAATAATTCAATCGTTTGCAATAGAATCAAAACGCTGTGAAAAGCTTGGAGAGTCTAAATTTTCCATTCATAACTACATGATTGCCTGTTTTGCAGGATACGTATTGGTGCTTGCAGTTGCTGGAATATTGTTTGGCTGGCAGGTTGTTGCAGCTCTGATTTTGCAGGCTTATTTTGCTAATTCTTTATTGGAATACACCAATTATATTGAGCATTATGGTTTAAGCAGGGAAGTTAATCAACGGGTAAATGAAACTCACTCCTGGCAAAGCGATAAATTTATAAGCCGTTTTTTCCTGATCGATCTTAGCCGGCATGCAGATCATCATTTTCATGCGGCCAAACCTTTTCATCAATTATTATCGCATTCCAAAAGTCCGGTTATGCCGGGCGGATATGCCAGTATGTTTTTGCCAGCGTTAATTCCGCCACTTTGGTTTGCTCTGGTAAACAAAAAAATCCCCAAAGAAATTACGATGCCCGCGTAAGGGTTTTATGCTTTCGCCGATGTTTGTATTGCGTTTGACGGAGCGCTTTTAGATCTCCGGAAATTACGCTGATATTTCCGTCAACTTCGAACAGTGCCAGTTTAACATCTTTGTAAGTTTCGATCCCATGTTCTCTCACAGCTTCTTCAAGTTCATCCATAGAAATTTGATTGCGATGCATATTTCTCACATTTACATGGCCATTGCGAATTAAAAGTACCGCTTCAGATTCAATTAAATCTTTCGCAGTTTTTGACTTAAACATCAGCATTTTCAAAAAATAGTTGAGAATGAAAAGAACTGACGCCGCAATTACTCCGCCCGTTAAACTTGTGTTCGGTCCAACCATTGCGTTTTGAACCGCATTGCTTATCAGGATAATAAATACCAAATCTGTAGTGGAAAGCTGAGCCAATTCTTTTTTTCCAAAGAAGCGGATAGCTAAAACCATGAAAATATAGATTGAGGAGCTTCGAATTACAATTTCTAAATATTCCTGCATCGTGATAATTAAAAAACAAGTGAAGATTGTCCGGTTTGAGTTAAAATTGCTTCATGATTTAACAACCATTTCTTGCGCCATAAGCCACCGGCATAACCCACCAAATCTCCGTTGCTTCCAATAACCCGGTGACAAGGAACTACTATCATTAAATTATTTTTGCCGTTTGCTGCCGCGATAGCTCTGATTGCCAGGGGGTTTTTCATTTTGTTGGATAGCGCAGCATAACTAATGGGCTGACCAGCAGGAATGGTGAGCAATTCTATCCAAACACTTTTTTGAAAATCCGTTCCAGCTTGTTCAATCGGGAAATCAAATTTCTGGCGCTTACCTTCAAAATATTCTGATAATTGTTTTTTAGCCAGTTCTGTTAAATCGTTCGGGTTTTCGTTTTGATCTTCATCCGGGAAACCGATAAAAAAAACTGCTTTTTTATCAGCCTGAATAAATAAATTCCCGATAGGAGTTTTTAAACTGGAACTAAACATACGCTTATTTTAAAAATTGAATTTAAGCAAATTCTGGAAACGGCTGCAATATTTATCGTTTGGCGTTAAACTCAAAATCAAACTATATATTTGCGACTCATGAATCTACTTAGCCAGGTAAAAATCCTTGTCAGGAAAGAGATTGTGCTTGAATGGCGCTCCAAATATGCATTTAATGGTATTTTACTGTATGTAGTTTCTACAGTTTTTGTATGTTTTCTGGCTTTCAAATCTATTCAGCCAATAACCTGGAACGCATTATTCTGGATCATAATGCTGTTTGCTTCGGTCAACGCAATTACTAAGAGCTTTGTCCAGGAAAACAAGGGCAGGCAGCTTTACTATTATACAATTGCCAGTCCTCTGGCTATTATCATTTCTAAGATTATCTATAATATTTTGCTGATGTTGCTATTATCCGTAATAGCACTTGCATTTTACTCTTTGGTTTTTAAAAATCCGGTTGGCGATCCTTTATTTTATTTCATCTCGGTGCTGTTGGGTAGTATTAGTTTTGCAACGGTTTTCACAATGATCTCGGGTATTGCTTCCAAGGCACAGAATAGTGGAGCTTTAATGGCAATTCTAAGCTTTCCGGTAATTATTCCATTGCTTATCGTTTTGATAAAACTCTCTAAAAATGCTATGGATGGTCTGGACAGATCTGTTTCGATGGATGAAATAGGTGTACTTTGTGCTATCAATCTGATAGTTATATCGGTTTCTTTGTTGCTGTTTCCTTACTTATGGAGAGAATAATTCAGGCAGATTTTTCTTAAAATCAATTTATAAAATACATGCTTTTTCAGACCTAATTTCCCGCATCAAATCTATGAAAAGTTATTTCCTTGTTATTGATATTTCATTACCTTTGGCGCACTAAATACTACAATTTATGACTAAAAACTGGTGGAAAATTCTTGCCTCAGTTCTTGTTCTCTATTCTATCATAACAGGATTATTGTTTGAAGTTCCGCACTTGCCTGTGCTGCATGAAACGATACGAAATTTATACTTTCACGTACCGATGTGGTTTACGATGATTATTCTCTACCTGATCTCTGTAATTTACAGCATCAAGTATTTGAGTTCCGGGAATGAAGAACATGATTTACTGGCCGTAGAAAGTGTAAACGCAGGTGTAATATTTGGTTTTTTAGGTTTGTTTACCGGTATGGTTTGGGCAAATTTTACATGGGGAGATCCATGGCCCAACGATCCTAAATTGAACAGCGCTGCAATTAGTACGCTCATGTATCTGGCGTATCTGGTTTTAAGAAATTCGCTGGAAGAAGAACAAAAAAGAGCCCGTATATCAGCTATCTACAATATTTTTGCCTTTCCGGTGATGATTGTATTGTTATTTATTTTGCCACGTTTAACAGATTCTTTGCATCCCGGTAACGGTGGCAATCCAGGTTTTGGTGGTTATGATCTAGATAATAATATGCGATTGGTATTTTATCCGGCTTGCATTGGCTGGATATTAATTGGCGTTTGGGTTGCAACCCTCAGATTTAGAATCCGTAAACTGGAAAATAAGCAACTGTCAAATTAATTTAGAAACTTAGTTATAAACACAAAGCGCTTTTGATTTTAGCAAAGTCGAGTACGTATTTTTATAAAATTATCAAAGCCAAAACTAATTAATCCATGAAAATTTCAACCATTTTTATCCTATCACTGTTACTATTGGTACAAAACGTAATGGCTCAAAATAATGCGCCGGTAGAAATGGCAAACGCCATGAGAGATTCCGGTAAAATTTATGTTGTTGTTGCGGTAATGAGCATCGTATTTATCGGTTTGATAGTGTATTTATTTACTATTGATAAAAGAGTGAAAAAAATTGAAAAAGGTAATTAGTTAAATATTGTAGGTTTAAAGCAGTTTAAATCTGTATTTCAACTGAAAAAGGAGCGGTGTATTAATTACACTAAGATTTTTTCATTTGCAGGTTTCCTTTTTTTTACCTCAAATTTGCAGCAGAAAAACAATTAATTCTATATAAACCCTAAGAAATAGTTATGGCTAAGTCTAGTGAAACTGCCCATCTGGAGACCAATTTTTTTGGTGATGTGTGCGAGTTCTTTGATCATGCGGCCCAGTTCACTTCGCATCCCGAAGGATTGCTGGATCAGATCAGATCATGTAACAGCGTTTATCGCTTTCGTTTCCCAATAAGAAGAGGAAACGGATTCGAGGTAATTGACGCATGGCGTGTTGAACATTCTCATCACAAGTCGCCAACCAAGGGTGGTATCCGCTACAGCGAAATGGTTAATGAAGATGAGGTAATGGCTTTAGCCGCTCTGATGAGTTACAAATGCGCTATTGTGAATGTACCGTTTGGTGGTGCAAAAGGCGGTATTAAAATCAACCCTAAAAATTACACAGTTGCCGAATTAGAGAATATAACCCGTCGTTATACTGTTGAATTAATTAAGAAAAACTTTATCGGCCCCGGAATTGACGTTCCTGCTCCGGATTACGGATCTGGCGAACGCGAAATGAGCTGGATTGCTGATACGTATCAAACCATGAATCCTGGTCAGTTAGA
>JBDTLL010000126.1:0-6870 GCA_039934815.1 Daejeonella sp.
TAATAGAACAGGATCATACCTTTTCTCTTGATTTTTCTGAAAAGGTAAATTATTCAAGACCCAGCATTGATGTGACCTTCCAAACGGCGGCAGAAACTTACCGGGAGAAAGTGGTGGCATTGTTACTATCGGGCGCTAACGCGGATGGTGTTGAAGGATTGGAACTGATCCGGCTAACCGGTGGAAAAGTTGTGGTGCAGGACCCTGCAACTGCAGAGGTTTCTTATATGCCGCAAAAAGCTCTGGATAAATTAATTCCGGACCAGATCTTAAAAATTGAAGAAGTGGCAGGCTTTATCAATTCGCTTAATTAATTTTTATGTGAAGGAACAATTGATGCTCATAAGGGTTATTGTTTTATAAAATATCCAGATGAACAACAAAAGCGATAAACCAGAAAAACTGGAACCTCAGGATTCTGAACAGAAAAATATAAAACACCCTCAGGATGACACCGAAGCTGTGGTAAAAACAGAGGATAAAGTTTACAAAAAAGAAGAGGCAGATTTTAAAGAACCTGCAAAAAAGAGAGAGAACAGCGAACAACCTGTTCATCCCGACAAGAATGCTCCAGCTACAGAATAAACTATTTGCCGGCCAGTTTCTTCTTTCGTTCAGATTTTAGAAAACTTAGTAGAATTTTCTCATCCGAATTCAAACCTTTATCGGGAGGAAGTGCAGCCGTCCTTTTTAATTTTTTAAGATAAGGCAATAAATCTCCGCTCATAAATGCGTCAAGCATGGCCGGAAAAACGTATGATTTTTTACAAATAGCCCGGGTATTGCCCAGTCGTCCGGCAACTACATCAATTGCGGCAACCACAATTTTCTTCTTCTGACTTTCGTTTTCCGGATAATCATAATTGGCGAGTTCACGTAAAGTTTCAAGAGTTCCGCTCCAGGTCCTAAAATCTTTAGCTGTAAAATCACAACTGGTAACTTCACGAATATATCTGTTGATCTTCCCTGAATCTATAGAACGTCTTTCGCCATTATCCACATAGTATTGAAATAATTCCTGTCCGGGAATATCACGGCATTTTTTCACCAGTTTTGCAAGTCGCTTGTCAGTAATATCTATTTCGTGCTCTACTCCTTTTTTACCTTTAAAGCATAGCCGGACATGATTCCCATTAATTTTTACATGCCTGTCCCGAAGAGTGGTTAAACCGTACGAGCCATACAGATTTTTGTATTCTTCATTTCCTACGCGGATTAAGGTTTTCTGCATCACGTTAACAGAAATTGCCAGAACCTTGCGCTCATCGAGCTCTTTACGGCGCATATCTTTTAAAATATTCTGCCGAAAATCAGATAGCTTGTTTCCAAATTCAAGCAATCGAAAGTATTTGGTTTCATTACGATGCTTACTCCAGTCGCTGTGGTAACGATATTGTTTTCTTCCAGCCTGATCTATTCCGGTAGCTTGCAGATGCGCATTTGCCTTCGGAGCTATCCATACTTCTTCCCAGGCAGGTGGCAAAACAAGGCTTTTAATCCTGGAAAGAGTTTTTTCCTGACTGACTTTTTCGCCTTTCGAGGTAAAATATTCAAACCCTGATTTAATCTTTTTGCGCAAAATGCCGGGTTTGGAATCAGTAACATATGTTAACCCGGTTTCTTCTAAAATCTGTTCTATTTCAGTCATCACACCAATAAGCATAAAAATGCCGGAAATGTTTAATGACGAATAAAATATTTCGTTAAAATGAAATATCAGACGTTAGGAACTTGAATGGCTCTGCGTTCCATAAGCTGAATAAATATTGTGAGCACAACATTAAAAGTAATACAAACAGAAATCAACAGGGCAATAATAAAATTATCGCCAAGATCTTTGTAAAATAATACCAGCAGGATCATAGAAATATTGAAGCACATTAAAATAAAAGTGGTTTGTATGTGCGAAAATCCCAAACGTAAAAAGCGGTGATGTATATGATTGTTATCTGCAATAAAGGGAGAACTTTTACGCATAATACGAAGTAAAAATACTCGTACGGTATCGAAAAGCGGACCAATCAAAATGGCCATCGCGATAGCCGGTGCTGATATAAAATTTAACTGATCTGCAATTGCTATTGAATTAAGTTCGATAAACTCTATACTTAAAATCGCGGCAATTAATCCCATTAACATAGAACCGGCATCGCCCATAAAGATTTTTGCCGGAGATAAATTAAACTTTAGAAAACCTACACTTGCCCCGAACATGGTAAATGCCATGCATGCCAGGTGATGCTGGTTCATGTATAAAAATAATCCCGCAAAGGTAAGACTAACCGTAATGGACGTTATGCCCAGCAAACCGTCTATGCCGTCAATCAGGTTAAACGCGTTTGTAATGAAAATAATAACCAAAACTGAAAGGATAATACTTACTGAATAAGGAATTTCATAAATATTAAATACGCCGTGAAAGCTCGTGAGGCGAATATCTGCAAGTAAAACGATGATCAAAGCAACCAAAAGCTGGATAAAAAACTTGGTACTTGGGTTTACGCCCCATAAATCATCTTTTAATCCAACCGCAAATAGCAAGATATAAGCAGTGATAATATAATTGTTGGTTTGTACGCTGCTAAAATCCGAAAATAAAAGCGAGGTGATCATCAGACTGCAAAAAACCGCTATTCCACCCAGGCGTGGAATTCCGTAATCGTGATTTTTACGATGCAGATCGCTGTTATCAAAAAGTAAATGTTGTTTCGCTACGTGAATGATGGAAGGAATAACCAGAAAAACCAATAGAAATGAAAATCCGATAATGATAAAATAATATAAAGGATAATATTCCGGATTGTTCCAAATCATACAATTAAACTAGGTAAAATATTGTGGAAAAATAAGCCATTGATTTCATTTGTGCAATTTTTGTTACAATCAATTAAAAAATTGCTCAATTTTTCGAAAAGGTTTCATAAGTATTAATAGCCAGGAAAAAGATATCCCATTGTTTTCCATAGCTTTACGATCATTTAAGGTGGCATTAAACCTATTAATTAAGAGTTTATTACTAACGCCACCGGTTCTCATTTTCACAAAAACTTTATTTACATAAGAGGACACGGTTTGCTGTTTATACAAGAACCGAAGCATTAGATCGTAATCGGCAGCTGTTTTGTAGCTTAGATCATACAGTCCATACTGATCAAACAAAGCTTTTTTAGCGTAAAATGTTGGATGAGCGGGCATCCAGCCGAACTGCATTTTAAACCGCTTAAAATCTCCGGAGATCCATTTACGAGTAACTTTGGCCAAATTATCCCGGCTAATATACCACAGATCACCATAGACAATATCGGCCTTACTACTCTCGAATTCATTTGCTATGGTTGATAATACCTCCTGATCTGCAAAAAAATCATCCGCATTTAAAATTCCAACCACGTCGCCATCGGCAGATTTAATTCCTTTGTTCATCGCATCGTAAATTCCCTTATCAGGTTCGGAAATGAATACAGAAATATGTTCTTTGTATTTATTAATAATTGAAATCGTTTTGTCGGTAGATCCGCCATCAACAATAATATACTGCAGATTTTTATAAGTCTGATTAATAACAGATTGAATGCATTCTTCCAGAAATTCTGCTGCATTATAGGTTACTGTTATTAATGATATTTTCATTGCTGCCTGTAAAATACTGTATTAATTAATAAAATTGATTTATTTTGGAACTCTAATAAACATCACAGCCAAATAAATTAACAAATTCACTTCATGATCTGTAAAATTTTTAAAGCTCATTTTCTTCTTTCGTGCATTTGTTTAACACTGGTTTTTTCATCCTGCTCCAGCAGATACAGAAATGCGTTATTTACCAGCTCGTCAGACGTTTTAGCAGACACCATCAGAACAGTTCATATTGTAAATGCAAGTCAACAAATAACAGATGTTTACCGTATAAAAGCGCATGATGTTCTCGCTATACGTAACCTTCAGGATATAAGTTTTATATCAACAGGCGAAAACAGCGGCGCAGCAGCCTCACCTACTACATTTAATGTTGAAGAAGATGGCGGAATAGTTTTACCGGTTTTAGGAAAAGTGGTTGTTTCGGGTTTATCCCGTAAGGAAGCTGCAGATAAAATCCAAAAGTTGTATAAAGATAATTTGTTGAAAGACCCGATTATAGAATTAAGTATTGTTAACCTTAAAGTGACGATGCTGGGTGAGTTTGGTAGTCAGGGCTCGTTCCTTCTGGAAAATGAAAACACTTCTCTGATAGATATTATTTCTAAAGCGGGTGGCTTAAGCCCGAGGGCAGATCCGAAGACACTTAAAATTATTCGTGGCGACAGATCTGATCCGGAGATCATTTACGTTAATCTGAAAAATATAAATAGCTTAGCGAGTCCTAAACTGATGCTTCAGAATAACGACATCATTTACATAGAGCCTTTAGGAGTTTACAATACCTCAGAGCGGATAAATTCTGTTTCTACGGTATTACAACCCATTTTGCTGATCGTCAACTTTGCGTTGATCGTTTACAATTTTGCCAAATAATGAAGAGCGAGTTACTCCAGGAAAATAAATTAGCAAATCAGGATATAGACTATAAAAAAGTCCTGAAAATATTATGGAGCCGCTGGTACTGGATAGCCGGTTGCGTATTAATTTCGCTGGTTATCTCCTATATTTATTTATGGTACACTCCGCCCATTTATTCCACATCCGCATCTATAAAATTTGACGAAAAGAAATCAGAAATAACTGAATTGTTAAAGGTTAGCAACTTCTATGATCGCACCAATAAGTTGCAATCAGAAACTTATGTAATTCAATCAGAGCCGGTTATTTTAAATGCAATTTCTCAACTGGATTATAAAATATCCTACTACATAAAAGGCCGGGTAAGAACAACAGAAACCTATCCCGAGATCCCATACCCAATCGAAATCATTTCGCAGGATTCGGTAAACTTTAACAGAGAACTTTTCGAAATCAGCAATGAAGGTCCAAAAACTTTCCGGCTCGCACATAGCGGAGGACTCAAAGGAAATAAAAAAATATACCATTACGGCGATACGATTATTATGCCCGGAGTTAGTTTCAGGGTAAAAAATAGCGCTGCGGTTACAGGCTCTTTATACAGCTTCCGTTTTAATACCAAATATGATTTTTACGGCCGTGCAGCCGGCGGTTTAAGTATGCGTGAAGCGGGCAAAGGTTCGAATGTATTGATCCTGGCTCAGACAGACGCAAATCCATTTTTTGCCGCCGATATTTTGAATGCCATCATCAAGGAATATATTTTATTTGATGGTTTCCAAAGAAGTCAGGCGGCATCACAAACCATTGAGTTTATTGATGACCAGTTAAAATTCCTTTCCGACCAGGTAAAAGCATCCGGCTCCGCTTTAGAGCAGTTCAAAAAGAGTAATAAACTGATAGATATTGGCACTAACACCCAAATTAATTTGGGAAAACTAACTCAGCAGGAAACTCAGAAAAGCACCTTAAAACTTGAAGAGTTAGCTATCAGTCAGCTGGAACAGCAGATATTAAATAACAAAGATAAAGTCAACCTTAATTTCAATCTGGAAGAAACCGGTGGAGGTACATTATCAGGACTTATATCTCAGCTAAACGGATTAATTATTGAGCGTGAGAAAAAACTCACGCAGTTCAATGCAAACTCACAACCTGTAAAAGAATTGGATGATCAGATTTCAGAAATAAGAAGGGCGATCATCAATAATATCAGACTTGCACGAGAGCGAAATCAAAAAACGCAAAGGTATATTGACAATCAAATTGCTTCTGCTCAGGCGGGCTTAAATTCATTGCCAAGTGCCGAACGTGATTTTGTAAATCTCCAGTCTGTATTCGATATCAATCAAAAAGTATTTTCTTATTTATCTGAGAAAAAGCTGGAAGCACAGATCAGTAAGGCGGCAGTAATTTCCGGCGCCACCAGTGTAAATGAAGCTGCTCCGGGTTATATCATTTCCCCTGTTCCGGGGAAAATATATACCAACGGATTAATGCTCGGCTTAATCGCAGGAATAGGCTTAATTTTAATTATCCGGATCATTAATCCATATATCTACGATAAAGAAACAGTGGAAAGTTTAACCAACATTCCTATTATCGGAATCATCCGGAAGTTTCCAAATTATATTGATAAAGATAACCGTCAGATACTATCGCTGGAAAAGCCCAAATCTATATTTGCCGAATCAGTAAGATCAGTACGTACAAATCTGAGCTATCTCGCAAGTGAAGAAAAAAGTAAAGTGATTTGCATTACGTCTGAAGTTGCCGGAGAAGGAAAATCCTTTGTAACGGTAAACCTGGCAAGTACACTTTCGTTGATAGATAAAAAAGTGGTATTGGTTGCGGCCGATTTGAGGCGCTCTAAACTGCATAAAACATTTAATGTTGATAATTCTAACGGTTTAAGCAGGTATTTGGCAGGCCAGGCTAATCTGGAAGAAATCACATTGAAAACAGATGTAGAAAATCTCGACTTTATTCCCTCCGGTCCGGTTCCACCAAATCCCTCTGAACTGCTCCACAACATTAAAATGAGAGAATTCATAAGCATTCTGAAAGAAAAGTATGATTTTGTTTTAATTGACACTGCCCCGGTTGGTTTGGTATCCGATGCAATTCCTGTGATCAGGCAGGCAGATATTAATCTGTATGTGATCCGCTCGGGAGTTTCAAAAAACACCGCCGGAACAGTTCCCGACCGCATATCCCGTGAATACGGTTTAAGCAACGTGGTTATTGTGCTGAATGCATTTACAGACGATGCATTGTATAGCCGTTATTATTCAACAAATTACGCGACAAGTTCGCAGGCAACATATTATTATTATTCAGACTATGTAGGTTATTCTTCATCAGGATATTATA
>JBDTLL010000127.1:0-6835 GCA_039934815.1 Daejeonella sp.
CTGATAGCCGGGGCTTTATTTGCCTGGGGAGTATATGCCATCAAGCAAAACCCCATTGACGCCATCCCTGATCTTTCAGAAAACCAGGTCATTGTTTTTACCGAATGGATGGGCAGAAGCCCGCAGGTAATAGAAGACCAGGTCACTTTCCCATTGGTCAGTAATCTTCAGGGGATACCTAAGGTCAAAAATGTCAGGGGCACATCCATGTTTGGGATGAGTTTCGTGTACATTATTTTTGATGATGATGCAGATGTTTACTGGGCAAGAACCCGGGTTTTAGAACGATTGAATTATGCCCAGCGCTTGCTTCCTCAAGGGATAACCCCAACTCTGGGCCCGGATGGTACTGGTGTTGGCCACGTTTTTTGGTATACACTGGATGCTGATAAAATGGATCTGGGTGAGCAAAGGGCTTTGCAGGACTGGTATATCAAATTCGCGTTGCAAACGGTACCCGGAGTTTCCGAAGTAGCATCTTTTGGTGGCTTCGAA
Organism: Daejeonella sp.; assembly: GCA_039934815.1. Taxonomy (GTDB): domain Bacteria; phylum Bacteroidota; class Bacteroidia; order Sphingobacteriales; family Sphingobacteriaceae; genus Daejeonella. The sequence goes on from JBDTLL010000127.1 coordinate 496, forward strand.
AAACAATATCAGTTGGTTATTGACCCGGTTAAACTTCAGTATTACAAAGTTTCGCTCATGGATGTGATGAACAAAGTGAAAGCAAACAATAATGATGTGGGCGGCCGTAAGTTCGAGATGAGCGATATGGCCTACGTGGTTCGTGGTTTGGGTTATATAAAAAGCAAAGAAGACCTGGAAAGCATCGCGGTAGCTAATTACAATGGAATTCCGGTTCGGGTTAAAGACATTGGAAGCGTACAGATGGGCGGGGATCTGCGTTTGGGAATTTTTGATAATAACGGCGAGGGTGAGGTAGTTGGCGGAATTGTGGTGATGCGCTATGGCGAAAATGCTGATAAAGTAATCAACGCGGTAAAAGTTAAAATGGGCGAGGTGCAAAAAGGTCTTCCACCGGGAGTTTCTTTTAAAATTGCCTATGACCGCAGTACCCTGATCGAAGCAGCCATTAAAACCATAAAAATTAAATTAATAGAAGAGATTGTGGTGGTTAGTTTAATTGTGATCATGTTCCTGCTGCATTGGAGAAGTGCCCTGAGCATTATCGTGCAAATCCCGATAACCATTGCCATTAGTTTTATCCTTCTGGATGCCTTCGGAATATCCTCTAATATTATGTCACTAACTGGTATTGCCATCGCTATCGGAGTAATTGTGGACAACGGGATTATTATGTCCGAAAACTCCTATCGTAAATTGTCCGAATGGCAAAACGACCCTAAAAACAGTACATCATGAGAGCACGTTTAAAGAAATTATTTAGCCGCACAGCGGGCAAACCATATGTAAAAGTGCCGGAAGAAATACGACTTAACATCATTGCGGATGCCTGTAAACTGGTATCCAGAGGAGTGTTTTTCTCAACAATAATTATTATTGCTTCATTTCTTCCGGTGTTTCTTTTAACCGGTCAGGAAGGGAAATTATTTGGGCCGTTGGCTTACACCAAAACATTCATCATGATTGTGGATGCTATTCTGGTAATCACTTTGGCCCCGGTGCTCATTTCATTCTTCATGAAAGGGCGTTTCCGATCCGAACATGAGAATCCCATTAACCGGAAATTAGAGGTTTGGTACGAGCCACTCATTCGCTCCTGCATTAAATGGCGAAAAACCACTATTGGTGTAAATATTCTCGCTCTTTTGATCAGCATCCCGATGCTGATGAGTTTAGGAAGAGAGTTTATGCCACCACTTGACGAAGGTTCAATTTTATTTATGCCGGTTACCCTGCCCGATATTTCCAACTCTGAAGTGAAACGATTACTCCAGGTTCAGGATAAAATTATTAAATCGGTTCCGGAAGTGGCCAATGTGCTGGGCAAAGCCGGAAGAGCCAACACGGCCACAGATAATTCGCCTATCAGCATGATTGAGACGATAATTACTCTGAAACCAAAATCGGAATGGAGAGACGGGAAAACCAAAAATGATATTATTGAGGAACTGAATGCAAAACTGCAGATTCCGGGTGTAACCAACGGCTGGACTCAGCCTATTATCAACCGGATCAACATGCTATCTACCGGTATTCGTACAGATGTGGGCGTTAAGGTTTATGGTCAGAATCTGGACACCATAAACTCCTTTTCACAACAAATCAAGAAAAATTTAGAAGGTATAGAAGGGGTAAAGGATCTGTATGTGGAGCCTATTACGGGTGGAAAATATATTGATATTAATATCAAAAGGGATGAGATTAGCCGCTATGGCTTAACTGTAGATGATGTAAACCTGGTGGTAGAAAGTGCACTTGGCGGCATGAAATTAACCACCACCATTGAAGGTCGCCGACGTTTTTCTGTAAATGCCCGTTTCGGCCAGGATTTCAGGAACAATCTGCAAGCACTTAAACGCTTACAGGTGCAAACCATGAATTTTGGTCCGATACCGTTGGAGGCTGTGGCCGATTTGAAAATTTCCGAAGGCCCGCCAATGATCAATTCAGAAAATGCGCTTTTACGAGGAACGGTTTTATTTAACGTGAGAGATCGTGATCTGGGAGGAACTGTAGAAGAAGCCAGAGCTAAACTTGATAAAATGCTTACTCAAATGCCTAAAGGCTATTTTATAGAGTGGAGTGGTCAGTACGAAAATCTTATCCGGGGCGAAAAAACTATGAAATTGATTTTGCCCGTGGTACTGCTCATCATTTTTCTGTCTATGTATTTTGCGTTTGGGTCTTTCCGGGAAGCTTTTTTTAGCCTGATTTCAGTTCCTTTCGCCTTAATTGGCGGGGCTTTTATTATTTATTTCTGGGGTGTAAATTTATCCATCGCAGTGGCAGTAGGTTTTATTGCCCTTTTCGGAATAGCTGTTGAAACCGGGATTGTAATGGTTATTTACCTGAATGATGCGATGCAGCAATTGGTTGCACTAAAAGGCAATTCCAGGGAAACCATCACCCGGGAGGACCTTAAAGAATTTGTTATTGCCGGAGCTGCAAAACGCCTGCGTCCCAAGTTAATGACCGTTTGCGTTTCTCTTTTCGGTTTAATCCCTATTCTTTGGAGTACGGGCGTCGGTAGTGATGTTATGATCCCGATTGTTTTGCCCATGATTGGAGGAGTTCTGACTTCATCAACACATATTTTATTGGTTACGCCACTCATTTTTTTAATGACCAAGGAATACGAATTAAAAAAGTTTGGGAAAGTGGATGTGCTTGATTCAAAACATTAAAATTATGAAAATACGATTTTTTTTGATAGCCCTTTTGACGGTTTCCATTGCGGCAGCAAAAGCGCAAAACACGCTGAAATTAAGCGATATTCTTCAGCAGATAGAACGTGAAAACCCCGAATTGAAAATGAGCGATGCTGATATCCGGTCAATGGACGAAGCTGCCAAAGGCGCACGTAACTGGGAATCTCCCAGGTTGGGTACCGGTTTCTGGATGGCCCCCTATAATACTTCTCTCTGGAAAAAAATGGCCGATGGTTCGTCCGGCATGGGTCAATACATGATCTCTGCAGAACAAATGTTTCCTAAAAAAAGCATGCAGGACGCGAACGCAAATTACATGAACGCTGCTTCTGCTGTAGTAAAGGAGAATAAAAATGCCCGATTGAATGAGTTGAAGTCTCTTGCCAAAAAGAATTATTTCGAATGGCAGATTAATCAGAAAAAAGATGCGGTACTGGTTGAGAACGAGAAATTGCTCCGGTTCATGATTAAAGATACCGAGATCCGGTATAAAAACGGACTGGATAAGTTGAGCGCCTATTACAAAGCTACGGCCGCATTAGGTAAAATAGAGAATATGCGTTTGATGCTCAAAAGTGAGATCATCCAAAAGCGCATCCTGTTAAATACCTTAATGAACCAGGATAAGCAACAGGAATTTAACATTGATACTGTACAAATTTTAAGGGCTATATCATCAACTAGTTCAGACAGCAGTATGATCCGTTCCAGAAGTGATGTAAAGGCAATTGATCAAAATATAAATCTCACCGCATTGCAGCAGGAGATTGAAAAATCAAAGCTGAAGCCGGGATTTGGCGTACGTTATGAACATATGATTGGCTTGGGCGGCTCTGCTAGTCAGTTTACATTGATGGGAATGGTAACTATACCCATGCCCTGGTCAACCCGTACAGAAAAAGCAAATATCGAGAGTTTAAAATGGCGGGCAGAATCGCTCAATCAGCAAAAACAAACTCTCATAAACGAATCTATGGGCATGGTTGCGACAACTCAAAATGAGTTGGATCTTAAAAAGAGTCAGGTAAAATTGTTCGAAACCAAAATTATCCCCGCCTTGCGCAGAAATTATCAGTCCATGCAGATTGGTTATCAACAAAATACAGAGGAGCTTTTTATGTTGTATGATGCCTGGGAATCACTGAATATGGCGCAATTGGAATATCTGGAACAGGTTAAACAAGTGTTATTGATGCAGGCAGATCTGGAGCGGATATTAGAAATAAAATAAGGACATGAAACGATTAACTCATAAATACAAACTCCTGATGGTGCTGGCAGGTTTCATTTTTACAATTTTGCTTGGATCGTGTACAAATGAATCTGAAAATACAGCAGCTCAGCATGACCATACGGAAGCCGATGGGGATGTGCATGCCACGGTTTATACCTGCCCAATGCATCCGCAAATTATACGTGATCAGCCAGGTGCTTGTCCCATTTGCGGAATGGACCTTGTGAAAAAGGGTGGCCAGGGTAAAGCCATTGATCATATCAACCTGGAAACACTACTTAAACCAACAGATGGTTTTGTGGTTTCATCCCTTCCGGTTACAACTATAAGCAATAGTCAGGAAAAAATTGAAATTGAGGCGCTTGGTATTTCGGCTTACAATACTAATTATGAAGGGAGCATTTCGGCCAGAACGGCGGGCAGAATTGAGAAGCTATACCTTAAATACAATTTTCAGAATGTGGTTAAAGGACAAAAAATACTGGATTTATATAGTCCGGAATTGTTAACCGCTCAGCAGAATCTGGCATTTATATTAAAAAATGATGCTTCCAATTCCTCGCTTATCCAGGCTGCAAGGCAAAAATTACTTCTTTTGGGAGTGCCTTCCAATCAGGTAAAACAAATTAGTACTTCCGGAAACATCCGTTTTACTATCCCGGTTTTTAGCCGCTATAAAGGTCATATTCATGATATTGAACCAGCTGCAGGAACTATGGCAAATTCTTTAGTTAGCAGAGAACTTAGTATTAAAGAAGGAATGTATGTAACGAAAGGGCAAACGCTTTTTAAAGTTTACAATCCGGATCATTTATGGATTTTGCTGAATATTTATGCCGATCAAGTGAGTATGGTTAAAAAAGGGCAGCGGGTTCAGCTAAAATCCGAAACCCAGCCTGATCAGGTAATTTTTGGCAAAGTTGATTACATAGAGCCGTTTTTTCGTGGAAACACAAAAACGACTACTGTACGGGTAAATGTCGATAATCCGCGTATGCGTATCCCGGTAGGAAGCCAGCTAAAAGGCACGATCAATTCTTATACAAGTACGGCAGACTGGCTACCTCAAACGGCTGTAATTTCTTTGGGAATTGATCAGGTGGTATTTCTAAAATCTGATGGCGGATTTAAAGTTCATGCTGTAAAAACTGGATATAAAGTCAATAATAAAATTCAAATCCTGAAAGGACTGTCTGCCACAGATAGCGTGGCTACAAATGCGCAGTTCTTAATGGATAGCGAGAGTTTTATAAAATTAAAAGATTAAACGATGAAAACTTACGTGATAGCAGTGATGGTTATGCTTTTTGCTTCAGCCTGCGGTGGAGAAAAAAAACAATCTGGTCAGAAATCAGCCGCCTATTATACCTGTTCCATGCATCCGCAAATTATGGAACCACAGCCCGGGAAATGTCCGATCTGCCATATGGATTTAATAGCTGTCAAAAAAAATACACCGGTCAAAGCCGGAGATTTGATGTTAACGGATCAACAAATCCAGTTGGGAAATATCCATGTGGATACGATCAACTCTGGTATTATTGGCGATGAAATGATCTTAACCGCAACGTTAAACATTGATCAGAACAAAACCAATGTTGTGAGCGCAAGGGTAATGGGCCGTGTAGATAAATTGTATTTTAAAAATATTGGAGATTTTGTACCCCGGGGAGCTAAGTTGTACGATATCTATAGCGAAGAGCTCAATAATGCACAACAGGAATACATAGCCTCGATAGAGAAAAAGGAAGTGCTTGATAATTCCCTGATTGATTTTGACAGGCTTATACAAAGCGCAAAAAACAAACTGCAGTTGTGGGGTATGAGTAATGCTCAAATCAGTCAACTGGCTAAAAGCAGAAAATTTAGTCCCAATACAACATTTTATAGTACGGCCTCCGGATATATAACCACAACCGATATTGTTGAAGGCAGTTACGTAGAAGAAGGCGGAGCGATAGTTCATCTGGCAGATCTATCTACACTTTGGGCAGAAGCACAGGTCTATTCATCTCAGTTAGCATTTATTGATTCAAAGGCTGCGGCAAGCGTTAATTTTCCGGATATCCCTGGCAGAAACGTAAGGGGAAAGATTGATTTTGAGAATCCGGAATTGAGCCCCGATAGCCGGATTAACCTCCTTAGGGTAACCATTCCAAATTCGGACGGATTACTAAAACCGGGAATGTCTGCATATGTACATATTAAAGGTAAAGAGAATAACTCTCTCACTCTTCCAACAGATGCTGTATTACGGGATGCCAAAGGAGCCTCAGTCTGGGTACAAGTCAGTAAAAACTCATTCAAAAATGTGATGGTTACCGTGGGATTAGAAAATGATAACTCGATAGAAATCAAATCCGGATTAAATGCAGGGGATGTAGTGGTTACATCTGGT
>JBDTLL010000128.1:0-6811 GCA_039934815.1 Daejeonella sp.
TCGAAATGAAAACTTTTCGTGCGGCCTGAAGAATTTTTTGCTCGGTACTTTGGTCCTTATTAACCATACGATTTAACCAAATGGTTAACAAATATATATTGAAATATGGTAGTTCGGAAATATTAATTAATTTAAGTTTTTAAATTATCAGCCATGCGAAAAACTCTAACCATCAATACTTTAATTTTAACAGCCTTATTTTTCAGTTTTCTTCTGGGTGCATTTGTAACAGATCGGTCCATTGAAGATAAAATAACGGTTGCAATAGTAAATCAGGCCGAAAAAATAATGGGAATGGATTTTACAGATGCCGAAGCAGATAGCATGCTGAAAGACCTGAATGAACAGCGTGACAGCTATGTCGCTTTGCGAAAACTCCATATTCCAAATAATATTGCTCCGGCATTAAACTTCAATCCGGTTCCCGCCGGCTACGAATTTCCTGACAAGGCGAACTATTTTAAAACAGATGAAGTTGCAGCGGCCTTACCCGCCAACCGTGACGATCTAGCTTTTTACAGCATTTCTGAACTGGCATCGTTACTAAAAACAAAGAAAATAAGTTCTGTAGAGCTTACGCGATTTTTTATTGAGCGCTTAAAAAAATATGATCCCGTACTATTGAATGTGGTTACTTTGACTGAAGACAGGGCCATGAAACAAGCGGCAAAAGCTGATGCAGAAATTAAAGCCGGCAAGTATCGCGGAACTTTACATGGAATTCCTTTCGGCGCAAAAGATTTGCTTGCTGTTAAAGGCTATAAAACAACCTGGGGTTCGGTTGCTTACCGCGATCAGGAATTTAATGTGGATGCAACCGTAATTACCCGTTTGGAAAACGCAGGGGCTATTTTAATTGCAAAAACTACATTGGGAGAATTGGCCATGGGCGATGTTTGGTTCGGTGGAAAAACCAAAAATCCATGGGATATTACGCGTGGCTCGAGCGGATCTTCTGCCGGTTCTGCTTCTGCGGTTGCGGCCGGATGTTTACCATTCGCCATTGGTTCTGAAACTTTGGGCTCAATTGTTTCCCCTTCTACCGAATGCGGAACCACTGGTTTGCGCCCCACTTTTGGTCGCGTAAGCAAATATGGTGCAATGGCTTTAAGCTGGAGCATGGATAAATTAGGGCCAATTACCCGTGACGTGGAAGATTGCGCCATCGTGTTTAACGCCATAGCGGGAGAAGACAACAAGGATGTAAGTGTGATCAAAGCGCCATTTAATTATACTTCACCCAAAAAATCATTGAAAGGAATGCGCATTGGTTATATTAAATCTGATTTTGAAGAAAAGGGGGGAAATCATAAAAACGATAGTTTAAGTCTTGTGAAATTAAAAGAATTGGGAGCTGAATTAATTCCAATGGAAATTCCTGATTTGCCTTACGGCGATATGACCATCGTTTTGTCTGCGGAAGCTGCAGCTGCATTTGATGAATTAACTCTAAATAACCGCGATGATCTGTTGGTAAAACAAGATCGGAATGCCTGGCCAAATGCTTTCCGTTCGGCCAGATTTATTCCCGCTGTAGAATATATTCAGGCAAACCGGGCACGTACTTTATTAATTAATGAGTTTCAAAAACTGATGAAAAATGTGGATATGTATATCGCTCCGTCGTTTAGTCAGAATTTAAGAGCAACCAATTTAAGCGGACATCCATGTGTGGTTTTGCCAAACGGATTTAATAAAGATGGAAGACCAACCAGCATCACATTTACGGGACAATTATTTGGCGAAGGAAAATTAATGCAGGTTGCCGAAGTTTATCAGCAAGCAACAGATTTTAACAAGAAACACCCGAACATGAATTACAAATTTTAAAGATCAGTTCATTTCATCTTTTAATGCTTCATAAATCCTTTCAAATTTTTGGAAGGATTTTTTGTAAACCAGGTGATTGGTTTCAATTGGTTTATAAACCGTTTCAAATTGCTGATTAATTGTAAAAGGTAGTTCCAACGCTTCGCAAGCTAATTTTACAGCGCCTAAAGCCGAGCTTTCTACCGTTTCTGCAACAACTACCGGTAGATTAAATACATCGGCAAGAATTTGCAGCCAAACCGGACTTTTGGCAAAACCACCGGAAGCGTGAATTCCCTTTACCGTTGTGTTTTCCATCAGTAATTTGCCAATACTGTAAAGACAAAACGTAATGCCTTCCATTGTTGCACGGATTAGATGCGCTTGCTGATGCTGAATATTCAGACCGAAAAACACTCCACGTGCTTTGGAATTATAAATCGGCGCCCGCTCTCCTAAAATATAAGGGAGAAATATAAGTCCTTCGCTTCCCGCGGATATAGATTCAGCATGACTGAATAAAGTTTCAAATGTATCCTCTGTCTTGAGAATCGAATCTTTTAGCCATTGCATAACCACGGCACCGTTATTTGTTGCTCCGCCAATAATGTATTCATCCTCTTTTATCGGGTAACAAAAAGTTCGCATATTCTGGTCGGTTGAAATATTTTTGCTGCTCAATCTTACCGCTCCGCTCGTGCCCATACTTACCACCAGATTACTGCTTTCCGCGGAAGCGGAACTAAAATTTGCCAAAGCTCCATCACTGGCGCCTATAACTATTGGCGTATTGAGCGGAAGAAGCAGTCGGCTATCGACATTCTAAAATTTGAAATTATATTTTGTGCTAACCAAACGAGATAATTTCGAATCGGAAATTCCGATATACTCTAAAATATCTTCATCCCATTTTAAATTCTGAATATTCAATAAACCGCTTGCTGCCGCGATGGAAATATCTACTATTTCTTCAGCGAAAAGCTTGTAAAAAATGTATTCTTTAATGCTGATGAATTTTTCAGCGGCATGGAAAAGTTTGGGGTCATTTTCTTTCATCCAAAGCAGTTTGCATAATGGCGAAGTAGAATGAATTGGAACACCGCTTTTATGGTAAAAACTATTGCCTTTTTTGCTTTCGCGAAGTTTGGTTGCTATTGCTTCGGAACGGTTATCTGCCCAAATAATACACGGGCTTATTGCTTGTCGAGATTTATCAAGAAGTATTAAACTGTGCATGGCTGCACTGAATGAAACCAGCGCTGCATTTAAAGGAAGCATTTGGGTTACTACTTTATTTATGCTTTCAATTACGCCTTCTAAAATTTCATCCGGATTTTGTTCGCTCCAGCCCGGATGCGGGTGCTGCATTCCGTATTCAACAGCGTGTAAAGCCAAAACTTCTCCGCTTTGCGAGAATGCCACTGATTTAACAGCGGTCGTTCCAATATCAACGCCGAGGTAGTAATCCATTACACCACGAGATTTAGAGTAAGAACGCCCGCAAGCCCAATTACACCGACAATTGTTTCCATTACCGTCCAAGATCGGAAAGTATCTGCTAAACTCAGTCCCAGATATTCTTTGAACATCCAAAAACCCGTATCATTTACATGCGAACACATCAGGCTTCCGGCGCCAATGGAAATAACCATCAGTTCCGGGTTAACGTGCATTGTTCCAATTAATGGCTGCACAATTCCGGCTGCCGTTAAGCCTGCTACGGTTGCAGAACCAATTGAGATACGAATGACGGTTGCAATGAGCCAACCCAAAAGTAAAGGTGATAAACTTGAATTCTGGAAATAATCTGAAATGGCGTTGCCGGTTCCGCTGTCAATTAAAACTTGTTTAAATGCGCCGCCGGCAGCAATGACGAGAATAATGATCGCAACTGCGTTTAACGAAGACGCGGTTTTGTCCATTAAAGTTTGGATTTTAATACCTCGCAATATTCCCAAAAAAAGAATTGCCATTAGAACCGCAATTAACAACGCAATTCCAGGATCGCCAATAAATTTTAGAACTGTATTATTGGAATTTGGAGCACTGAACAATTCGCTAATGGTGGCAAATCCCATTAAAATTACTGGAATTAAAGCCGTGAATAAACTAATGGCAAACGAAGGTAAATTGTCTGGGTTGTGAAGTTTTGTATTGAACATTCCTTCCGGAGGAGATGCTTTTAGATTTTTTAAAAGCTCAGGAAAAATTACCCCTGCTGCAATTAATGCAGGAATAGCAACTATAATTCCATAGATCAATGTTTTGCCAATATCAGCGCCAAAAATTACGGCGATGGCTGTTGGTCCGGGATGCGGAGGTAAAAAACCATGAGTTACAGATAAAGCGCTTGCCATAGCAATGGATAAATAAATCAATGGTTGTTTGGTGGCCGCGGCAACAGAGAAAACAAGTGGAATTAAAACGATAAAACCGGCGTTGTAAAATAAAGCAATCCCGACAGCAAAACCGGTTATAACCATGGCGAGTTTGGCTCGCTTTGCGCCAAAAAAATCAATCAAGCCGGAACTTATTTTTTGTGCTGCGCCTGTTTCGGTTAATAAGCCGCCGAGCATTACGCCAAAACCCAACACCAAAATTAGCGAGCCTAAAGTGTTGCCAACGCCATTTGTGATAGAAGAAATGATTTTTTGAAGATCCATCCCATTCGCAATTCCGACAAAAAGAGCCGCAATAATCAGCGATAGATAGGCATTTAGTTTTACAAGAGTTATGAGAAGAAGCAGGAGGATGATACCGGACAGAAGGATAATTATCGACATAGATTTTTGCTTTCAATAGCAAGATACAAAAGTCGGTTCTGAAAAAATTATGATTTTGCGCTTAGAATTTGTCAGTACATATTTCATACATTCAATTATAAATCAGTTTCAAGCATTCATTATTTTGAAAAATAGAATAAAAGAAGTTTTTGATGCGCAAAAAGCGCAAAGTATCCTGTTAAGAAGTTCAGATGCATCGCAAAGAAAAAGCAAGCTGGAAAAGCTAAAAACTGTTATTGAATCTTACGAAAAGGAAATTTTTGCGGCTTTGCATAAAGACCTCAGAAAATCAGAATTTGAATCGGCGTTTTCTGAAGTTTATTTCACGTACGGGGAACTGGATTTTGCCATCAAAAATGTTTCTTCATGGATGAAGCCTAAAAAAGTAAGTGCGAACATGTTGGGCTTTTTTACTAAAAACCGGATTTATTACGAACCCAAAGGCACTTGTTTAATAATTGCTCCCTGGAATTATCCGTTTCAGTTGCTAATGAGCCCGTTAATATCTGCTATTGCGGCCGGAAATACTGCCATTTTAAAACCATCGGAGATTAGTCCGGCAACGAGTTCGGTCATTATGAAAATGATCTCTGAAAATTTTGCACAAGAAGAAATCGCTTGTTTTGAAGGAGATGCCGAGGTAAGTAAAGCGTTGCTGGAGTTGCCATTTGACCATATTTTCTTTACAGGCGGAACCAATATCGGAAAAATTGTAATGGCTGCGGCCGCAAAAAATCTAACTTCAGTAACCTTAGAATTGGGCGGGAAATCTCCGGTAGTTATTGCTGAAAATACCAACCTTAAAAATGCTGCTCATAAAATAGTTTGGGGGAAATTTATGAATGCAGGTCAGACTTGCATCGCTCCGGATTACATCCTGATAAGAAAAGAACAGGAAGACGAATTTGTAAAATATGCCAGTGGTTTTATTGAAGAAATGTATAAAACTGAAGGCAAAATTGATAAACAGAGTTACGGCAAAATTATCAACCAAAAGAATTTTGAGCGGTTAAATTTATTAATGGAAGATGCCGTAAAAAATGGCGCTTCGGTGGTTGCTGGTGGTAAAACAGACGGCAGAGATCTAACCATTGAGCCAACACTGATGAGTAATGTGAAGCCTGAAAGTGATTTGATGCAGGAGGAAATTTTCGGTCCGGTATTGCCGCTAATTAATTACGAAGATATTGATGATGCCATCAGCTTTATCAACAAGCGGGATAAACCACTGGCACTTTACGTTTTTTCAGATAAAAGCTCAATCACAGATAGAGTAATTAAAAATACATCTGCAGGCGGAACTTGTGTAAACGATGTTTTGGTTCATATTTCAAATCCAAATTTGCCTTTCGGCGGAGTAAACTCCAGCGGAATGGGAAGTTGTCACGGTTTTTTTGGCTTTAAGACTTTTTCACATGAAAGGGCCGTTGTTTTTCAATCGGCAATAGATTTTAACAAAATGATTTATCCGCCTTTCGGGAATAAAAGCGGTTTGTTAAAATGGCTAAAAAAGTTGATGTAATGTTATCCGTGAATAGTTTCTTTCTTTCCGTAATTCTTTACTACCTGTGCTTCATAAGCCAGGAAATCTTTCCAGCGTTTTTCCACATCAATATTTCCGGCGTGTTTGCGGGCGAGATTAATGAAAATGGTATAATGGCCGGCTTCGCTTACCATTAATTCGTAGTAAAAGTCGGCAAGCTGTTTATCGTCAATATGCTCCGACATTACTTTGAAACGTTCGCAACTGCGGGCCTCGATCATAGCTGAGAAAAGTAAACGATCTACCAGTTGTTGCTGCCGGCTACCACCTTTCACCAAAAATTGCATGAGTTCGTTCACGTAATTATCTTTTCTTTCGCGACCCAAGGTGTAGCCACGTTCCAAAATAATATCGTGAACACGTTTAAAATGGTCCATTTCTTCCTGTACCAATAAGGCCATTTCCTGCACCAGATCAGATAGGTTTGGATTCTGAACAATGAGCGTAATGGCATTGCTGGCGGCTTTTTGTTCACAAAAAGCATGGTCGGTCAGAATCTCTTCGATATTACTTTCAACAACATTCTTCACCCATTGCGGATCGGTTGGCAGCTGAAGTTTCAGGATGGTTTTTTCGTTACTCACGCCGCAAAGTTAAGGCTTGTTGGGGAATTGAGAATATTAAAAGGAATTTATTGCCATTATTTAAAATAATGACGAATTTGTATAAAAAGAGA
>JBDTLL010000129.1:0-6809 GCA_039934815.1 Daejeonella sp.
GAGAGAGCGAACAGAGAAGGAATATCAACTGGTCAGATTGGTATGGATTTGCGTACAGCAATTTTTGGAAAAGAAGTTTCAAAGTTTCGTGATCTTGATGAAGATTATGAAATTAATCTCCGTGCTCAGGAAGACCAGCGAAATAATTTGGATGCGCTTAGAAATATGCGTGTTACCTATCGGGATATGGGCATGGGAGGAATGATCAGGCAGGTGCCACTTTCGTCTTTTGCCACAATTGATTATGTAAATACCTACGGTGGTGTAAAGCGCAAACAAGGGAAGAGGATCATAATTCTTTCATCCAACGTTTTGAGCGATTATAATCCAAACGAAGTTGTAGCGAATATTCAAAGTGAAATTGATCAGTTCCAAAGTCCTTCCGGAGTTGAAGTTAAAATGGCAGGTGAGCAAGAGGAGCAAATGGAGACTGCCGCATTCCTTGGTTCAGCATTATTAATCTCATTAGGTTTAATTCTAATTATTCTGGTAACACAATTTAACTCTGTCAGCAAACCGCTAATTATTATAAGTGAGATTTTGTTCAGTATTATCGGGGTTTTATTGGGAATTACTTTATTCCGAATGGAAATGTCAATAGTTATGTCGGGTATTGGTATTGTTGCCCTTGCGGGAATTGTGGTTCGGAACGGAATTTTGCTTGTAGAATTTACAGATCTGATGATCGAGCAGGGAATGGAAGTTCGTGAGGCTATTATTGAAGCCGGAAGGGCAAGGATGACGCCTGTACTTTTAACGGCGACAGCAACTATGCTGGGTTTAATTCCTTTAGCAGTTGGTTTAAACATCGACTTTGCGACGTTATTTACCGAATTTAATCCGCACTTGTATTTTGGTGGCGATAACGTTGCATTCTGGGGACCATTATCATGGACAATGATATTCGGTTTAGGCTTCGCAACCTTCCTTACCTTAATTCTTGTACCAAGTATGTATCTGATTGCAGATATGAACTCTAAGAAAATAAAACGCCTGTTGAATAAGGCAGCTTAATTCGTAAAGAAATATATAACTACAAAAGGCCTTTCAATCTGAAAGGCCTTTTGTAGTTATATGAAATGCTATAAAACACAAAAGCCGCTCATTAAATAATGAACGGCTTTTGCAAAATTATTTTTCGATTAGTTTTCTTTAACTGAATCAATTTTAACGTCAGCTGCAGAATCAACAGTATCAGCCATGTTCTCTAAAGAATCAGAAGTAACATCAGCAGTTGAATCGATAGAATCAGCAGCGTTGTTTTCAGATTTGTTAGTGTTACAAGCTGCAACTGATAAAGAAATTGCGAAAGCTAAGAAACCGAATTTGAATAAATTTTTCATGTTTGAGTTTTAAATTGTTTATTAAAAAGTTACTGTTAATACCGGAAATTTTAAAAGGTAACCCGGTAATTTTAATTTTTTTTAAAAAAAGCGCCAAACAATTTGTCTGGCGCTCCATTAAAGGTTTACCAATTATTTTTTAATTGAATCTGTTTTTGCGTCAGCAGTAGAATCAATAGTGTCAGTCATTGCTTCAGAAGCAGAATCTATAGAATCTGTAGTCATTTCTGCAGTTGAATCAATTGAATCAGCAGTGTTGTTTTCAGATTTATTAGTGTTACAAGCTGCAACTGATAATGAGATCGCAAAAGCTAAAAAACCGAATTTGAATAAATTTTTCATTCTGATATGTAGTAAAATGTTTTTTTTAATATTTAAACTTAATACCCAGTTTCTTAAAAGGTGACCCCTTGCGAATTCAAAAAATAAAAAAATATTTTCCCTATCATTGGGTTACAATTCAGCCATAAACGTATTAACAGTGAGTAAAAAGTTAAATAGTTCAGTTCCGGAGGATAGGGAGTTAATTGTTGGGATACTGAACGATTCAAAAGATACGCTCAACAAAATATATAAAAACTATTTCCCGATGGTTTTGCAATTGGTATTAACCAATAACGGTGATGAAGATGAAGCGAAAGACATCTTTCAGGAATCAGTTATCGTACTTTATAATAAAGTAAAAGAGGGAAATTTTGAACTGAATAGTAAGCTTAAAACATTTATCTATTCCGTTTGCAGAAGATTATGGCTTAAAAGATTAAATCAGAAAAGCCGCAATATGCCATCAGATATAAATGATTTTGATGATTTTATTGCAGTTGAGCATGATCTCGAACAGCATGAAGAAAAAGATAATCAGTTTAAACAGATGGAACATTCTCTCATTCAGTTAGGAGAACCCTGTAAAACTATTATCGAAGACTATTATATACAAGGCAAATCAATGCAGGAGATTTGCGATAAGTTTGGGTACACCAATGCAGATAACGCAAAAACCCAAAAGTATAAATGTCTGCAGCGTTTGAAAAAGCTATTTTTTCAAAAATAACAACCACAGAATGAAAAGTGATTTTGAATTGATTAATCGAATTGAGGCATATTTAAGAAGAGAATTGTCTCCGATTGAAATTGCTGAATTTGAAAAACTTCGGGCAGAAAATCCGGAGGTTGATCTTAAAGTAATCGAACATCAGGCTTTTATTAATCAGGTAACTGAATACGGAGAGCAAAAAGCCCTGCGTTCTGATATGGATGCAATTCATGAGGGATTGGATATTGCAGCTATTAGGGAAGAAGTTCTGCCGGCAACATATAAGGTTAAAACTCTTTGGAAACGTTACCGGATTAATACGGCAGTTGCTGCAACGGTTGCGGTATGTGCCGTTTTATTAACCTTGCTTTCTTCGGGATATTTCAGCAAAACAATTACTACCAATTACAGCGCTTTACGTCGCGAATTAAACAGTATCAAAAGATCTCAGAATCAATTAATTAAAGGTATAAATGATCGTCCTGAAAAAGGGCCTGTAAATCCGGGGCAGTTTGGAGGAACCGGTTTTGCGCTTTCTACTAATGGTTATATCGTTACCAACTATCACGTAGTAAAAGACGCAGATTCTGTGTACGTTCAAAATTCTGATGGAGAAACATTTAAAGTAAAACAGATATTTATCGATCCGGCTTATGATCTCGCCGTTCTGCAAATTGTAGATCCGGGGTTCAAATCTTTATCGGCGTTGCCGTATACATTTAAGAAAAGCACTTCAGATTTAGGCGAAGATGTGTTTACAATAGGTTTCCCGCGGGATGAGCGTGTATTTAACAAAGGTTATGTTAGTTCATTAACCGGTTATGCCGGAGACACAGTAGCTTATCAGGTAGATATTTCTGTGAATCCCGGAAATAGCGGCGGTCCGTTGTTAGATAACAAAGGAAATGTAATTGGTATAATCAGCGGAAAGCAAACCCAAACAGATGGTGCCGCTTTCGCGATAAAATCTAACTATTTACTGCAGTCTATCGCGTCAATTCCACAAGATTCGCTTGCAGATAAACTGGAATTGAACAAAAAGAACTCGCTGATAGGTTTGAGCAGAACAAGCCAGATCAAAAAGTTAAAGGATTATATTTTCATGGTTAAAGTTTATTAAGGAGGAGTTCTTAATAATAAAAAATGCCGTCTCTTGTGGAGACGGCATTTTTTATTTCAAGGATATTTTTACTTACGGAGCAAGACGAACTACTTTCCATGTGTTTTTATCAGCTTTGCGATATACAATCCGATCGTGTAATCGGCTTGATCTGCCTTGCCAAAACTCTATAACCTGAGGTTTTACAATATAACCTCCCCAGTGTGCCGGCTTAGGAATATCTTTTTCTGTATATTTTTCTTCCATCAATTTCCAATCAGTTTCCAGTTGATTGCGGTCTGTAATTACCTGACTTTGCGGCGAAACTACAGCAGCAATCTGGCTTCCTTTTGGACGTGTATTGAAATATTTTTCAGATTGTTCTTTGCTCAACTTTTCAACAGTACCTTCTATGCGGACCTGTCTTTCTAACTCGCCCCAGTAAAATACTAACGCAACAACCGGGTTACGAGACATTTCTTTTCCTTTGGCACTTAAATAGTTGCTGTAAAAGACAAATCCTTTATCATCAACACCCTTTAACAAAACCATTCTTGCTGAAGGTTTTCTATCTGTGCTTGTTGTAGCCAGGGTCATTGCATTTGGCTCGTACAAATTAGATTCTATGGCTTCCTTAAACCATTTTTCAAACTGGTTTATTGGATTTTTAGAGACCTCTTTTTCTGTTAAAGAGGATGACTTATAATCCTGGCGCAAATTTTCCAGCGCTTCTTTTTCTATCGACATGGTACAAATCTACACAAATCAGGCTTTCAACAATAAAATTGAATCGCTAAATTGTATAATTCAAAACTCAAACAGAAATTAAAGCATATTGTTAAAATGCTATGATGAATCCTAATAAACATCAAACCGGAAGTTTGCTCATATCAGAGCCTTTTATGCTCGACCCAAATTTTAAACGGTCGGTCGTTTTACTTGTTGAAAATTCTGATGATGGGGCAGTTGGTTTTGTTCTGAATCAAAAGAGTGATCTCTTACTAAAGGATATAATACAGGATTGCTGGAATTGCACTTTCCCGATATATATCGGAGGACCTGTTGGTAAAGATTCACTTCATTTTATCCATCGCAGATATGATATATTGTTAAGCGGAATTGAAATTTCTGAAGGAATATATTGGGGTGGAGATTTTGATAAGTTAAAAGTCCTTTTAAATAATAACGAAGTTAATCCGGAAGATGTTAAATTTTTTGTGGGTTATTCCGGTTGGGGAGAAGAGCAATTGAATTCTGAAATTGAACAAAACTCCTGGCTCATCAATAATAAATACAATAAAGAAGTTGTCTTTGTACAGGATGAAGAAAATCTTTGGAAAGAAATAGTCATTTCTTTGGGCCCAAAATATGCGCATATTGCCAACTTCCCGGAAAACCCGATGTGGAATTAATTATTTTCCTTTTTCCATTTCTTCTGCACTCTCTTCAACCTTCTTTTTCATGGTTTGCTTATAGTCGATGAATTTTTGAGCGAGTTTAGTATCTGACGTAGCCAAAATTTGAACTGCAAGAAGTCCGGCATTTTTAGCTGCGTTTAAAGCTACAGTTGCAACAGGCACACCGTTGGGCATTTGCAGAATAGATAAAATAGAATCCCAGCCATCAATAGAATTGGATGATTTTACAGGAACACCAATAACCGGCAAATGTGTAATAGATGCAACCATTCCCGGCAGGTGAGCAGCGCCGCCGGCACCGGCAATAATAACTTTCAAGCCGCGATTGGCAGCTGATTTTGCATAATCCATCATTCTCTCGGGAGTTCTGTGAGCGGACACAACAGTCATTTCAAAATCTACTTCAAACTCCTTTAGAATATCTGCAGCGTCCTGCATAACTTTCAGGTCAGACTGACTTCCCATGATGATTCCTACCAATTTTACTTCCGAATCTTTCTCTGAATTACCCATTTAAATTGATGCTTTTTAAGTCTTTATGCTTTTACTTTAATTGTTTCCTGAACAAAACGAGCTTTTTCGATTGCTTTTTCACGGTCATCATCCAGAATAGTTACATGTCCCATTTTTCGAAATGGTTTGGTAATTTTCTTTCCATATAAGTGAACATAAACGCCGTCTAATTTTAAAACTTCGTTCAGGCCTTCATATTCTGCCGAGCCTTCATAACCCTTCTCGCCAAGTAAATTTATCATAACCGCATTCGTAATTGATCTGGTATCACCTAAAGGTAAATTAAAAATAGCTCTTAAATGTTGGTCATATTGGGATGTGTAATTTCCTTCTATCGTTTGATGCCCGCTGTTGTGGGGGCGGGGAGCCAACTCGTTTACCAGTAACTCTCCGGTTTTAGTAAGTAATAATTCAACCGCTAAAACGCCGACTATTTTTAAGGAATTTGCAATAGAAATGGCCAATTCATCTGCTCTTTGCAGAATTTCGAAATCCAATGTAGAAGGAGAGATTAAGAACTCAACCAGGTTCATCTCCGGATTAAATTCCATTTCTACACAGGGAAAGGTTTTTACCTCGCCATCTTCATTTCTGGATACAATTACGGCGAGTTCTTTGTCAAAATCTATTAATTCTTCAATGATGCTGGGAGCGGTAAAGGCTTTTGTAAGATCTTCCTGAGAACCTAATTTTTGAACACCCCGACCGTCGTATCCGTCTTTTCTCAATTTCTGAATAAATGGAAATATAAAAGTGGTATTGATCAGATCGGCTTTTGAGTTGATTACCTGAAAAGGGGCGGTAGGAATGTTGTTTTCTTTAAAAAACTGTTTTTGTAAACCCTTATCCTGAATTAATCTGATCACCCTGCTTTGCGGATAAACTAATTTTCCTTCCTGCTCCAATTTTTCCAGAGCATCTACATTCACTTTTTCAATTTCAATGGTCAGCAGATCAACATGTTTTCCAAAATTGTAAACCGTTTCGTAATCTGTTAACGAACCAACTTTAAAATGATCGCATAAATGTTTGCAGGGAGCATCTTTATCAGGATCTAAAACCCAGGTTGTTACATTAAAGTTGATTGCTTCCTGAATTAGCATTCTCCCTAATTGTCCGCCACCTAAAATTCCTAACTGTAAATCACCGTAAAAAGCTTTCATAATCTGTACAAGTTTAGGCGAAATCTGTGACAATTTATAAGTTTTGCGATGATTTGATTCATAATTTAGGTTCCCGGTAAATAGAAAAACCCCGGCAAGCGAGGTTTTTCTGTTGAAAAATTTAAGTTGAGATTGTTACTCAGTCATGATCATCTTAAAGGTTTGGACATTTTTGGAGGTAGACAAACGAAGCATATAAATACCTGCCGACATGTTTGAACCGTTAAATTCAAACTTCAA
>JBDTLL010000130.1:0-6799 GCA_039934815.1 Daejeonella sp.
AGCCTTGTCCTCATTCCAACTTACAACGAAAAGGAAAATATTGAAAATATAATCCGATCAGTTTTTTCGTTACCTGATAACTTTCATCTTTTAATTATTGATGACGGATCTCCGGATGGAACCGCGGATATAATTAAACATTTAATGGGCGAATTTTCCGGCAAGCTGCATATTGAAGAGCGTAAAGGCAAACTGGGTTTAGGAACTGCATATATTCACGGCTTTAAGTGGGCGTTAGAAAGAGAATATGATTATATTTTTGAGATGGATGCGGACTTTTCCCACAATCCAAAAGATTTGATCCGCTTAAAACAGGCTTGTATAGACGGTGCCGATATGGCCATCGGCTCAAGGTATATCAAAGGTGTAAATGTTGTAAACTGGCCCATGAGCCGCGTTTTAATGTCGTATTTCGCATCTGTCTATGTCCGTTTAATCACCGGAATAGATATCCAGGATGCTACTGCGGGTTTTAAATGTTATCGCAGGAAAGTATTGGAAACAATTAATTTGAATAAAATTAAGTTCATAGGTTATGCGTTTCAAATTGAGATGAAATTCACAACCATTAAACACGGCTTTAAAGTTGTTGAAATCCCTATAATTTTTACAGACAGAACAAAGGGAACGTCTAAAATGAGTACCCGGATTTTTAGAGAAGCGTTTATGGGTGTGATCCAAATAAAAATTAACAGTTGGTTCAGAAAATATCAGCAAGCAAACCATTAATAAAAACTATCCTTTAATAAGAGTTCGACTTAGAAGCAGATAACATGAATGAAAATTTAGACCCCAATCAGGAAAATCTTTCTCCCGTTGAACGTGATATTGAAAAAGTATTGCGGCCACAGGTTTTTGAGGATTTTACGGGTCAGTTTAAGATTCTTGCAAATCTGCGAATCTTTGTTCAGGCCGCTAAATTGCGTGGTGAAGCTTTAGATCACGTTTTATTACATGGGCCTCCCGGCTTAGGTAAAACTACCCTTTCTCATATTATAGCGAATGAAATGGGCGTGAACATTCGTATTACGTCAGGACCTGTTTTAGACAAACCAGGAGATTTAGCCGGATTGTTGACCAATCTTGAAGAAGGTGATATTTTATTTATTGACGAGATCCATCGTTTAAGTCCGTTAGTTGAAGAATACCTGTATTCGGCAATGGAAGATTTTAAGATAGATATTATGTTGGAAACAGGTCCGAACGCCAGATCCGTCCAAATATCTTTAAATCCCTTTACACTTGTAGGCGCAACTACCCGATCTGGACTATTAACCGCACCTCTAAGGGCACGTTTTGGTATTAATAGCCGACTTGAATATTATGATGCAAAATTATTAACTACGATAGTTTTACGCTCCGCGGAGATTTTAAAAACACCTATTTCCGACGAGGGTGCTTATGAAATTGCCCGCAGAAGTCGTGGTACGCCCCGTATTGCCAACGCTTTATTAAGACGAACCAGAGATTTTGCTCAAATCAAAGGCAATGGAAGTATTGATACAGAAATTGCAAAATATGCACTAAATGCATTAAATGTAGATATGCATGGTCTGGATGAAATGGATAATAAAATTTTAACCACCATTATTGATAAATTTAAAGGCGGACCTGTCGGACTGAAAACTATTGCAACAGCTGTTGGAGAAGATGAAGGAACCATTGAAGAAGTTTATGAGCCCTTTTTAATTCAGGAAGGCTACTTAATGCGGACCTCAAGAGGCAGAGAATGTACGGATAATGCGTACAAACATCTTAACCGTATAAAACCAGGCGCTAGTCCTTCCCTATTTTAAATTCTATCAGGCTACGTTCATCGATCTTTGTGTGGTAATTTCCATAAAGGGATAACCCTGCCGGCATGCATAAAATCGGATGGCATCAATCATATGAGCTAAGTTGTCTTCCTGGTAATTTATAGTTTGGAAAGCAAAATGCTGATCATCTATGTCGCCAAAAAACTGAATCTCATTTGAATCTTCAATAAATTTATTTGTATTGAGATTTATGACCTCTAACAATAGACCTTCTGATGATTGAAATATAAATTCAATATTATGATCGGAGAATGTTTTTATCGAAAACTGCATTTTTTAGTATCTTAATTTTCTAATACTATTACGACAACAGAATTGTTTATGTTTCTTTAAACTTAAATATAGTTCTCCACAACAAATTAATATATACTTTCACTTAATACGCTCATTTTCAATAAAGATCAAATTCAACCCGCCGATTTTTCTGCCGACCTGCCTGAGTTTCGTTATTAGCAACTGGAATTTTTTCTTCAAAATCAAACGGATCTATGAAATCTGGGTTGACACCTTCCTGCGATACAAACGCTTTTATTAGTTTACATCGCAAACGTTTAATAGTTATAATTAATTATTTCTAATCTATCAGTAGATAAAGGAGTGATTTTTCGGCTCCTGGCTCGAGAATTTCTCAAAAACTAAATCTTAAATTGTTATTAGTGCTCAACTTTTACTCAAAAAATCCCCCAAATTCATAATCAAAGCATAAAACAGATATAATTGGTGTCAATTTTTGAATTTTATTGAATAATTTTAAATATTTTTCTAAAATAATTAATTAAGAAGAGTATTTTTGGAACCAAATAATAATATAAATCTGTTAAATATGTCGAGTTTACGATTTCAAGCACTTAATGCGGTACTTTCAAGAACAATTCCTGAAGTTAAACCTCCCTCATCTAAGATTTCTGACTTCTACGGAGTAAATGTTTTCGATAAAAAGAAAATGAAAGACTTTTTATCTAAAGAAGCATTTATCAGTATTAACAATTCTATAGAGCTTGGAGAGCCTCTACATATTGAAGTTTCTCATCAAATCGCCACAGCAATGAAAGCCTGGGCAATGGGTAAAGGTGCTACTCATTATACTCATTGGTTTCAGCCACTAACGGGAACTACTGCCGAAAAGCATGATTCTTTTTTTGAACCGACGAGTGATGGTTCCGCAATTGAACATTTTTCAGGCGAAGCCTTAGTTCAGCAAGAGCCGGATGCTTCCAGTTTTCCAAGTGGTGGAATTAGAAACACATTTGAGGCACGCGGATATACCGCCTGGGATCCTTCTTCTCCTGCATTTATCATGGAGAGCAAGTCTGGTAAGACATTATGTATTCCAACGGTTTTTGTTTCATATACAGGTGAGGCATTAGATTATAAAGCACCTTTATTGAAAGCGCTTTCAGTATTAGATAAAGCTGCAGTAGATGTTTGCGGTTATTTTGATAAATCGATTACCAAAATCACTCCTTCTTTAGGTATTGAGCAGGAATACTTTCTGGTAGATCTTGCATTATATAATGCTCGTCCGGATTTGTTAATGACAGGTCGCACTTTGTTTGGTCATATGGCGGCAAAAGGTCAGCAGTTGGAAGATCACTATTTTGGTACCATTCCAGAAAGAGTGTATGCATACATGCTCGATTTTGAAACCGAAGCCTTAAAATTAGGTATTCCTTTAAAAACAAGACATAATGAAGTTGCACCATCTCAGTTTGAGTGTGCTCCTATTTATGAAGAGATAAACTTAGCAATTGATCATAACCAGTTATTAATGGATTTGATGGAGAAAGTTGCCAAGCGTCATAACTTCAAGGTATTGTTGCATGAAAAACCATATGCGGGTATAAACGGATCTGGAAAGCACAATAACTGGAGTATGATTACCAATACCGGGAAAAATTTGCTTTCGCCGGGTAAAACTCCAAAGAACAACTTAATGTTCCTTACATTCTTTGTGAATACTGTTAGAGCAGTTTATGAGCATTCAGATCTGCTGCGTTCTTCAATTTCTTCAGTTAGTAACGATCACCGTTTAGGTGCAAATGAAGCTCCGCCGGCTATAATTTCTATTTTCCTGGGAAGTCAGTTAAATGATGTTTTAGACGAAGTTGAAACTTCCCGAATCAGTAAAAAGATTAAAGAAGATAATACGCTTTGGTTAGGAATTCCGAAAATTCCACAAATCCTATTGGATAATACAGATCGTAATCGTACTTCTCCATTCGCTTTTACAGGAAATAAATTTGAATTCCGTGCGGTTGGTTCCTCTGCAAATTCATCAGCAGCTATGACGGTTTTAAATACAATTGTTGCAGATCAGCTGATTAAATTCAAAGTTGAAGTTGACAAGTTGATCAAGAAAGGTGAAAAGAAGGACATCGCCATTTTAACTATCCTGAAAAAATACATCAAAGAATCTAAAGATGTGAGATTTGAAGGAAACGGGTATAGTGATGCCTGGGAAACTGAAGCCGCAAGCCGTGGTTTATCAAATATCAAAACAACTCCAAGAGCTTTAGATGCAGATATTAGCGAGAAAACGATGGAGCTTTTTCAAAGAACCGGAGTTTTTAATGAACGCGAAGCTCATGCTCGTCACGAAATAAGACTGGAAAGTTTCTATAAAAAGCTGCAGATTGAAGCCAGAATAATGGGTGAACTTGTAAACAGCGTAATTATTCCCGCAGCTATTACCTACCAAAGCAAACTGGTAGAAAACGTGAGAGGATTAAAAGACATCGGCATGGACGGAGATTCATATAAAGCGCAAATGGAAATTATTGCCGATCTGTCTCGTCATATTAATTTTA
Organism: Daejeonella sp.; assembly: GCA_039934815.1. Lineage (GTDB taxonomy): Bacteria > Bacteroidota > Bacteroidia > Sphingobacteriales > Sphingobacteriaceae > Daejeonella. The sequence continues at coordinate 4,625 of JBDTLL010000130.1, forward strand.
TTAAAACAAATGTTGATGAAATGATTGAGGAGCGTAAGAAGGCTAATGTAATTGAAGATGTTCGCGAAAAATCAATTGCATACGATGAAATTGTAAAAACTTTCTTCGAACCAATCAGATATCATGTAGATAAACTGGAACAATTAGTTGACGATTCGCAATGGCCGCTTCCAAAATTCAGAGAACTGCTTTTTATTAAATAATTCAAACACAATCAAAGCCCTGGAAAATTTCCGGGGCTTTTCTTTTTTAATTAATCTCGCTTTCGCGGGATTTGCAAAACAATTCTGGAGGTTTTTACTGCATACTAAATTCTAACTGCTAATTTTGCCGCATGTCTGATACTAAATATAATCTGCGAGGTGTTTCTGCCGGAAAGGAAGATGTACATAACGCAATAAAAAATATTGATAAAGGATTATTTCCTAAGGCTTTTTGCAAGATTATTCCGGATATTTTAGGGCAGGATGAAGCCTATTGTAACATTATGCATGCAGACGGTGCCGGCACAAAATCATCTTTGGCCTATATTTACTGGAAAGAAACAGGCGATCTGTCGGTTTGGAAAGGAATTGCTCAGGACGCTATTATTATGAATTTGGATGATTTATTATGTGTTGGCGCAACAGATAATATTCTTTTATCATCCACCATAGGAAGAAATAAAAACCTAATACCTGCCGAAGTTATTGCTGAACTAATTAACGGTACTGAAGAAATTCTGGCCGATTTGAGAAACGCTGGTATCGGAATTTATTCCACGGGCGGAGAAACTGCCGATGTTGGTGACCTTGTCAGAACAATAATTGTAGATTCTACAGTTACCTGCCGGATGAAAAGAGAAGATATTATATCAAATGAGAATATTCAACCCGGCGATGTTATTGTTGGTCTGGCTTCTTATGGTCAGGCAACTTATGAAACTGAATACAACGGAGGAATGGGCTCAAATGGCTTAACATCTGCCAGACATGATGTATTCAACAAACTAATAGCTGCAAAATTTCCGGAAAGTTTTGATCCGGCTGTTCCCGCCGAACTTGTTTTTTCGGGTTCTAAAAATTTGACGGATCAAGTTTCTATCAGCGAAAGCGAAGAAATTACCGCGGGTAAATTAGTTTTATCTCCTACACGTACGTATGCTCCGGTGATGAAGGAAATTTTTAAAACGCTCCGTTCTAAAATACACGGAATTGTTCATTGCAGTGGCGGAGCGCAAACAAAAGTGCTTCATTTTATAGATAATCTGCATATTGTTAAAGATAATTTATTCCCCGTTCCTCCCCTTTTTAAACTGATTAAAGAAGAGTCCGAAACTGAATGGGAAGAAATGTATAAAGTTTTTAATATGGGACACCGGATGGAATTCTATGTTCCGGAAGATATTGCGTTAGACATTATCAATATTTCGCAATCATTTAATATTGAAGCCCGAATTATCGGACGCGTAGAAGCTTCTGATCGAAAACAACTAACTATTAAATCAGAATTCGGTGAATTCAAATACGAATAAAAAATATTTCTAAAATAAAAAGGTCCTGAAATTCAGGACCTTTTTTGCTTTAATATAATAAAAAAATTATTTGGTCTTTTTCATTTTTAATGAAGACTTTGCTGGTTTTGCAACCATGTTATCGTTACGAATATCTAATTCGTCGATGATGTTTTTGGCACCACCAAGAACATCAATACACCAAAGTACAAAACGAGCGTCAACAGAAATGGTGCGCTTGTAATTTTTGTCAAAGGCAATATCACCGCTCATCGCTTCCCAGTTACCATCGAAAGCCAAACCAATTAATTCACCGTTCCCGTTAATTACCGGCGAACCGGAATTTCCACCTGTGATGTCGTTATTTGAGATAAAGCAAACCGGCAAAGTACCGTTCTCACCATATTGTCTGAAATCACGTTTTGCATACGCATCTAATAAAGATTGCGGCAAATCAAACTCATCATCACCTTTTTGGTATTTAGCAACCATTCCATCAATATCAGTTGAAATATTGTAAGTAATACCATCTTTTGGAGAGTAATTCTGAACCTGGCCATAAGAAATACGCATGGTTGAATTTGCATCCGGATAAATCAGTTTACCTTTATTTTGCTCCAACAAAGCTTTTAAATAAACATTATCTAATCTATCTTTTGCTTCCTGAAAATCAGACACCACCG
>JBDTLL010000131.1:0-6792 GCA_039934815.1 Daejeonella sp.
AATTTTAAAAATTACTTTACCTTTCAGAAAATGGAAAACTGGACATTAATCTTATTATTTTCCAGTGCTTTTTTAGGCGGATTAGGGATTTTTCTGTTTAAACGAGATAACACACAACGCTTAAAATTAATACTTTCCTTTAGCGGTGCTTATTTGTTTGCAATAACAGTACTGCACCTGATGCCAGAAGTTTACCGTACCGGAGATTCCAAAATCGGGTTATTTGTACTTGGTGGTTTTTTGTTACAGATTTTAATGGAGCAATTCTCCGAAGGAATTGAACACGGCCACATTCACAAACATAGTCACGCACAGTTTGCTTTCCCTTTCGGGATAATGATCAGTTTGTGTTTGCATGCCTTTTTGGAAGGAATGCCTTTGGCGCAAGGTCACCACAACGAACTGGTTTTTGGTATTGCCTTGCATCATATCCCGGCTGCTTTTGCTTTAGGAAGCGTGCTCCTGCAAAATCAGGTTAACAAATCCTCTACCGTATTTTTTTTGTTGCTGTTTGCCATTATGAGCCCTTTGGGTTATCTTTTAAGTTACGAGATAGGGCAAGGATTCTTTGTAGGTATTGATACTTATTTTGACCGGATTATGGGTGTTGTGATTGGAATATTTCTGCATATATCCACCACAATTCTATTTGAATCCAGCGTTGATCATAAATTTAACCTGAAGAAAACGGTTGCCGTATTGTTAGGTGTGGGCATAGCCCTTGCCGGATTTTTAATTTAAAAAACGTTAAATTTATCCCCGGAATTTATCCAGCAGATTACTTAATTGAGCAGCTTCTTCCTCAGATAGATTACTTTTTAAAACATGCTCAACATCCATTTCAGAATCTAATTTTTCAAGAATTTCCAGACCTTTTTTACTGATACGGATATCAACCGCCCGGCGGTCTTTAACATTGGTGCAACGACTTACCAGTTCTTTTTGAACCAATCGTTCTACAATTCGCGATGCATCAGACATTTTATCCAGCATCCTTTCTTTAAGCAAATTTACCGTAGCCGGATTTGGATATTGTCCGCGTAAAATGCGAAGTATATTAAACTGCTGCATGGTAATATCATAACAATCAAATCGTTTGCGCAGCAAATTAGTAACCCAGCCGTACGTGTAAATAATATTTACTACAGATTTCTGGTAACTATTCGTAAACTTCTCAGTAACAATCTCTTTTTCCAGTTTCATAAATTTAATCCTGATTAAAATTAGGCTTTTTTACTTTATCATCCTTGGCTCTGCCATAATTCCATGGACAATGCCGACACTTATTTTTACAACAGTACCCTCTTTTTAAATGGTACTTTTCTGTAAAAACCAAATTCCCATTCGGATCTAAATAGTAATCTTCGTTTTCCTTTAACACCTGTTGAGCAGTTTTATCGGAATTTTATTCTCAAAATATTCCTTTAAATGATTTCCGTTTCCGTGCAGTGTCCATATTTCTTTCGGCTTTACTTTAGAGATCATTACCAAAATATCATTCCAGTCCACATGATCAGAAATCAGCAATTCCATATCATTATTATGCTGTAACCTTTTCCATCCCGACGCAAACACACGTATCACGTTTTTCGCCCTAAAATAGCTATCGAACGTCATTGGCGGCACCAGATAAACATAACCTTTATCTGGTTCCTTCATTAATTTGCGATTGTACAATTCATATTTGCCCGGGCCGAACCCATATTCTTCATAAATCTTATTGAGCGGCAAAATAGTATGATGAACCAACAACTTTCTACCGGGACAATGCGCATTAATCAGATTAATTAAACGCTGTGCCTTGCCTAATGAATACGTACCGAGCAGCACATTATGATTTGTTGCATTCAACTTACCAATTTCCGTAACCGGATCGGGATGCTGCACATTTGGATCGGCAAATGTTGTTTCCGTAATTAAAACATCTGCTTCCGTAAACTCAATAGCTTCACAGGTTTTGTCTTCCTGAAGCTTATAATCTCCTGTATAAAGATATTTCACACCTTTATAAACCATAATAATTTGAGCCGAACCCAAAATATGACCTGCAGAAATAAACCAAATCTCTACGCCGTTTATTGTAAATTTCTGATGGTAAGGAACCATAAAAAATTCTTTCCCCGCATGCCGTTTATAACGCAGTTGCATGATGGAAGCCGTAGCTTCTGTACAATAAACATTCTGATTATCGCGTACAGCGTGATCGCCATGCGCATGAGAAATTACAGCATTTAAAACCGGCTGTTGCGGATCCAAATAAAAATCGCCGTAATGGCAATACAATCCCGAATCATTAATCACCAAAAAATCTTCAAGGATCATGCATTAACCGGATTTAATGAAATCAAATGCTCATGCAATTTTAAAATCTGGATAGTTAACAATTCTTCTTCGTTATTATTTAAAATAAAATCGGATAGCTTTTCTTTTTGACGATCAGTTAATTGCTTATCCATTCTCAACCTAACCTCTTCTTCAGAAATTTGATCACGTTTAATTATTCTTTTAATTTTTAATGCCTCCGGCGATTTAACCAATATATTGTAATCGCACATTTTGTATGATTCACTTTCAAAAAGAAGCGCCGCTTCTTTTAAAATGTAAGGTTCATTTTTATGTATTTCAGACCATGCATCAAATGCTCTAAATACGGCCGGATGAACAATGCTGTTTAAAATCTGCAACTGCTTATCATCCTTAAAAACAATGTCCGAAATATATTTACGGTTCAGTTCACCCTTGTCAGAATAAGATTTTTCCCCAAACGCGGATGTCACATCATTAACTAAAACCGAATCTGTTTGCATTATTTGTTTGGCAACTACGTCCGCATAAAAAACAGAAATGCCTAAAATCTCAAAAACAGCGCAGGCTGTAGATTTTCCGCTGCCAATTCCTCCGGTTATACCAATTTTTAACATTTATTTACGGATTATAAAATCAATATTCTGAGGCTCTATTTTCAACAATTTGCTGTGTTCAGGATACTTGTTTATCCTGACCGGCAATTGCTTATACCCTTTTTCCTTCCAGTTATCCAGATTTACATTCACATCAAAAGAATTTCGGTCTATGTTTGGATAGTTACTCAAGGCGGCAAGCAGAGTTACCGTTACCTTGCCGGGAAGTAATTTTACATCCTGATAACGCCTGTTATTGAGTACTTTAATTGGCACTTCAAGGGTCATTTCGGTAAACTCATCTACAGGAATTTTGACGTCAACCAGCGAAGGATAAATATTGATATTGGTTTTAGAAGGTTTTTTTAAATAAACCTTGGCTGAAATAGTAGAGCGGATATCTGCAAGCTCCAAAGTTTCAGTATCCCAGGAATCAATTAAAGCAAGCTCTTCCTGCGGACCGGTAACTGTTACATAATCCGGAACCAGAGTGGTGCTGTCAGATATTCCGTAACTTTGTTGAAAACCAATTTTGCTGATTACATTAATTGGAACTTTTTTAATAGAACGGGTAGAAAAATCAAAATACAAGGTGTCTGGCTGCACAGAAACAACTTTTTGTTCAGATTCAAGCTGCCTGTTAATTTCAGTGAGCTGATCTGTAATTGTAACATAATTTTTTTTGTTTAATCCTTTCAGATTCACGTTTACTGATTGCGGCTTAATTCTAAGTTTATAGAATAATAATTGCCAGCCAGTTCCTTCAATTTGCAGTTTTACCGTATCAGACTGTAAAGGGTTAAACGCTTTATTTTGAGGAAATTCTATATAATGCGCCAATGTTTTAACCGGGTAAACGTACCGGTTTGATAAAGCAAAAAAGAGCCATGCGCCAACGGCAACAATTAAACAGGTGATAAACAAAGTTAACCTGTGACTTTCTATTTTACTTAATTTTAATAAAGGCATTTAGCAAGTAAATATTTTCAAAAGTAATTAAATAAAAAATGCCGTTTCTAAAAAGGAAACGGCATCATAATTATTTAATGAAGACTTATGCTTTAACATTAAGAGCCTTAGAAGCTTCCAGGGAAATTGATGATTTTTCAAAACGAATTTTTGTTCCGCTTTCTACTTCAATCAAAAAAGTACTATCATTCAGCTCAATAATTTTCCCGTGTATGCCTGATGTGGTAATAACCTTATCGCCTTTCTTCAATTCTTCAACATATTTTTTATGATCTTTTGCCTTTTTCATTTGCGGACGAATCATAAAGAAATAGAATACCACAATTATTAAGATCATTGGTAAAAAACCACTGATCTGCTGCATTGAAATTTGTAATAACATGAATTTTAACATTATTTATTTATTTGGTTTTTGCTTTTACGTCGCCAATTAAGTGCAACTCTGTTTTAGATGGAATGGTGTTAGCTATAACGCTTACAATTTTATTCTGCATTCCGGTTTTGCCGGCACTGCTGAAAACAACACTTATTTTACCTTCTTCACCCGGTGCAATTGGATTGTGGGGATATTCCGGAACGGTACAACCACAAGAAGCCTGCGCATCAGAAATGATCAATGGATTTTTACCTACGTTCTTAAAAGTAAATTCATAAGCCACTTTTTCCCCTTCGGTAATCTGGCCAAAATCGTAAGAATCTTTCTCAAACTTAAATGCTGCCGCATTTGATGGATCAATTACAGTATTGTTTTCAGTGGTTGTTGCTGCAGTAGTGTTTACTTCGCCCGTTGTTTTTTGATTGTTGCATGATGCCATTACTGCAATCAAAGCCAGTGATAAAATTATTTTTTTCATGTGATTAATTGATTTTTAAGGTTTTAATCCGTTAAATATATAAAGATTTATTCCACCAATCCACGTCCTGATTTACGAACTTTTCCCTCAGACTTCAGATCCGCATAAATCTTGTCTAAAATACCGTTTATAAATGAATTACTTTTTGGCGTACTATACTCTTTAGAAATCTCGATATACTCGTTTATACTTACTTTTACAGGAATTGATGAGAAATGAACAAGCTCTGTAATGGCAAGTCGCATTAACAAGACATCCATTAATGCAATTCTTTCTGCATCCCAGTTTTTTGTTTTTTGCGAGATTAAAGCTTGATATTCTTTTTCAAACGCGATGGTTTTATTGAAGAGATCTAAAATAAACGGACGATCTTCATCCCAGTTAGGGCAAATTTCTGCCAGATTATTTTCCGCCGGATTTTCGTTGGCAAAATTCTTAAACGTTTTAGAAACCAAAGCCTGCAACACATCTTTATCTACAGACCAGTTGATAAATTTTTCTTCAAAAATCTGCTCAACACCTGGAGATTTTAAAATTAATTTCTTGAAAATGTGTTTGATGATATCCTTATCAGTTTTGATAGAATGATCTGTAATATCCAGAAAAGTCTGATACTCGGGAGAGTTTTTTAACGTGATAAAAATAGATTTCCTTATTTCCGGATCAAAATCCCAGGAAGTACTGTATTTCTTTACGGATGCTAGAAATTCTTCGTTTTGCTTTAGCGATACTATAAACAGATTCTGATTCAGTTTTACACTCGCATTTAAATCCTCTGCCGAAGGTCTGTGTTTGTTGGCCCTGTCTTCGGCGTCAACAATACTGTAGTCGGCAACTTCTACAAGCAAAGAAAGCAGCCAGATGTACATTTCATAGACCTTATCTACACTTTGCAACAAGCCTTTTTCAAACGGCTTTATTTCTTTTGATTCTGATTGTTGATAAGCATATAACGCCTGCAACGTTTTTACCCTCAGATGCCTTCTATTTAACATGTATAAGAACGATTATTGTTGTTTTATTTTTCCCCCTGCTAAATAATTAACAGGAACCTTTTATTTTTCTGATATCTTCGATACGCTTCTCAGCAATTTTATTTGCTGCTTCATTAGTTGGAATATTTTCAGCCTTAGACATTTGCAACACATTTCTGGTTGCGTCATAAATATTTTCGGCAAGTTGCATGGTGCGCTTTTTACTAAATCCGGCAATTTCAGAATAGCAATTTATCAACCCACCCGCATTAATTAAATAATCAGGAGCATATAAAATTCCTTTATCAAGCAATTGTTGTCCGTGAATACGCTCATCTGCCAGTTGATTATTTGCAGATCCGGCAATGATAGCACATTTTAAAATATCAATGGTTTCCGAATTAATAGTTGCGCCCAAAGCACATGGCGCATAAATATCAACATCCAGATCATAAATTTGATTATTTGGAACTACCTCTGCACCATATTTTGAAGCGATATATGAAAGGCGCTCTTCGTTTATATCACTGATATAAACTTTTGCGTTTTCTTCTCTTAATAAATGAACCAGATTTTCGCCAACACTTCCTATTCCCTGCACCACAACCGATTTACCTGCAAGCCGGTCAGCACCAAACATTTCTTTCACGCTGGCTTTGATACCCATAAAAACGCCTTTTGCCGTTACCGGCGAAGGATCTCCGCTTCCACCTAATAATTCCGGAACACCGGTTACATGTGCAGTTTCCATGCGAATATATTCCATATCGCGAGGCGTAGTACCCACATCTTTAGCTGTAATAAAAGAGCCGTTTAAATTGTTAATAAAACGGCCGTATCTGCGCATTAAAGCTTCTGTTTTTCCGGTTCGGTTGTCGCCAATAATCACTGCTTTTCCACCACCCAGATTTAAACCCGTTATCGCAGCTTTGTAAGTCATTCCGCGGGATAACCTCAAAACATCATCTAACGCTTCAGCTTCCGACTTGTAATTCCACATACGTGTTCCGCCAAGCGCAGGTCCTAATGTGGTATCGTGAATAGCAATTATAGCTTTTAAACCTGTGTCTGTATCATTACAAAATACAACTTTCT
>JBDTLL010000132.1:0-6731 GCA_039934815.1 Daejeonella sp.
TTTTGTTTACAAACTTGTTGAAGAATATTACCAAAATAGAAAGCGATAGATCCAATGAAATGGCAAGGATATCTTCTGTAATCCGGGTAAGATTTTACGTTTGATTGAATAAATTCGTCAAATCCGGAGTGGATTAACTCAAGTACATATTGTTCGTCTTTAAAATCACTTAAAAACTTGGCAAAAGAAGCAAGGTAGAAATTTGGGCTTTCCAGACTATAAACTTCTTTAATAACTGTTTCTTTATCAATATTATACGCCTCAGAAAATGCTTTATGGATATTGCCGGGCATTTTTTTGTATAAATAATCGGTAATTAATTTTTTCCCAAAGAAAGTGCCGGAACCCTCATCTCCAAGAATATAACCTAGACCATGATTGCCCGGAAAAACCGTCTGGCCATCGTAAAAACTAATATTTGAACCTGTTCCCAGAATGCAGCACAAACCCGGATTTACACCACACGTTGCGTAAACTGCTCCGGTAATGTCATTTTCTACATTTATAAAAGCGAAAGGAAAAACCTGTGATAAGGCGTTGGAGATTAATTCGCGACTATCCGGACTGGAGCATCCTGAACCAAAGAAATAAACTTCTGTAATTTCGTTAAGAAAAGGTTGAATTTGAGGACTTCGGTTTAAGATTTTAATTATACTTTTCTCAGTTTGAAAGAAAGGATTTATTCCTTTAGTTGTGAAAACAACTTTAGAGGTTTGATCTTTAAAATTGAGTATCCAGTCGGCTTTTGTAGAGCCGCTATCTGCAACTAAAATCATTTTAAATGTCTGCTAATGCCTGACTTGTTAATGGTTTTCCGATAAATTTAGCAACCAATCTGTTCTCTTTAATCCGTTTCATGTCGCTTGGGTCTAAAGATGATGATAGAACGTAAATTTTGATTTGGTCTGGTTTAAGTTCGGGAATACTTTCAAGCGCTTTTAAAAATTCAAAGCCACTCATATCCGGCATACGCAGATCCAGGAAAATTACACTGGGAGTGTTCTCGCCCGATAAAATAAGTTCTTTAACATACTCAATTGCCATTTTAGGAAAATCAATAACCGTGATATTTTCAGCGTAGTTATTGTTTTCTAAAATTTTACGGTTTATTAAATTATCGATATAACTATCGTCAATTAATAAAGCAGTTTTGTGTTTGTATGTTTCCATTTTAGATAGTAAATCTCTTTTAGCTTGTAAGAGAGTGTTCCTTATACGAATGAAATATTAATTAGTTCTAAATATTATCACTTTGGTATGAAAGTAACAATAATATTCTAAAATCCGGTTTCAATGCTTATTGAATATTAATAGTGCCCGAGATTTGCTTTAAACTAATTTCAGCAATTTTTGCCTGAAATTGAGCATTGCTGTATCGTGCGTTTGCATTTATGTAATTTCTTTGCGCCTCTCTAAATTCTAAAGGAGCCACCGTCCCTAACTTAAATTTCTCTAAGGTTATATCCAGATTTTGTTTTGCAATATCCTGATTCTGTTTCTCCAGCTTAACTAACTCGATATTTGTTAAATATGTTTGGTAAAGTGTAATAATTTGAGATTGGACATTTTGCTGAGTTTTTTCATAGAGTAGTTTACTGTTATCAATTTCGAACGATGCGTTTTTTTCATTTTTCTTTTGCAGGAAGCCATTAAAAATGTTAATAGAAGCTGTTAAGCCATAATTTAAACCACGCCCGGTAGATTGGCGGGCAAATCCCAGGTCTGAGCTGGATTTACTGAAGTTATATCCGGTGTTAATATTCACATCCGGGTAACGATTTGCCTTAACCTGCTTTAAATTTAATTCGGCAACTCTTTGGTTGATTGAGGCAGCCTGCAAAGCGGGATTTAATAAATCTGCATTTTGCTGCAGCTGATTTAAAACTAAATCTTTCAAAATTACAATGCTGTCTTCAACCGTAAAATCCGCAGTTAAATTACGGCCCATTAGCTCATTCAGATATACTTTGGTGTTTCTGAACTGATCTTTTTGGCGCAAAAGATTAGTTGTATCCGAATTTAGATCTACACTGGCTGCCAACACTTCCAATTTCGCTGCTTTGCCAATCTGATATCTGCTTTGAGAGTTTTTTAACCGCAAACGCGAGATTTCTAATGTTGTGTTCAGAGCTGTTATCTGCTGTTTTTGCTGTACCAAATTATAATAATTTGAAATTACATCAATTACAGTTTGCTGAATGGTTTGCCTGAGGTTGGATTCTTCTAATTTCTGAAGTTCCTTTAACTGATCCAGGCGGGCAAACATTTCAAAACCATCAAAAATCTTCCAGTTTAAAACGGGTCCGTAAACAGTGTTGGAATTTTTTGCGCCGTCTCTTTCCTGCAAAACTCCGCTGGAAAGAGTTTGACTAGAGTTTTGAATAGTGTTGTTTGTGCTAAAATTTCCGGTAACAATAGGAAGTAATGCAGCTTTTCCGCGATCAATGTTATTTTGCGAAATGTTAACATAAACCTTGTTTATCTGGATATCATAATTGTTTTGCAAGGCAATATTTACAGCTTCCTGAAGAGTAAGTTTCTCCTGAGAAAAACTATTGGTAACTAAAAATAGGAATGAACAGGTGAAGAATATTTTGGCGATAATATTAAATTTCATAAGATTTTAAAGGTTAAACCAGTTCTAATTCTTTTTTTGCGGGTTTATCTGCTGACAATTCTGGAAGTGGTTTATATTTTCTGGACCAGTAAGAATAGAATGCAGGAATAACAAGTAAGGTTAGAATTAATGAGAATAGCGTTCCACCTATAATTACAATTCCCATGCTCATTCTGCTTTTGGCTGCAGCGCCCAATGAAAGGGCAATGGGCAAAGCACCTAATGCAATAGCTAAACTGGTCATTAAAATAGGACGCAAACGTGCTACAGCAGCCTCTCTAATTGCTTCCTGGACGGATTTGCCCTGTTCTTTTAATTGGTTGGCAAATTCGACGATCAAAATTCCGTTTTTGGTTACCAAACCAATGAGCATAATTGTACCAATCTGACTGAAAATATTCCAGGTTTGGCCAAAAATCCACAAGGACAAAAATGCACCTGCAACGGCCATTGGAACCGTCAAAATTATAATAAACGGATCTATAAAACTTTCAAATTGTGCCGCAAGAATTAAGTAAACAAGTAATAATGCTAAGCCGAATGCAAATGTAGTATTGGACGAGCTTTCCTGAAAATCTCTTGATTCTCCGCCTAAAGCGGTTGAAAAAGATTCATCTAAAACTTTAGCAGATGCTTTATCCATCGCCTCAATTCCATCTCCAATACTGTAACCCGGCGAAAGTCCTGCAGAAACGGTTGCAGACATAAACCGATTGTTATGATATAGTTGAGGTGGCGTACTGGTTTCATCAACCTGAACAAGATTGTCCAGCTGAATTAATTCGCCTTTATTATTTCTAACAAAAATGGAAGTTAAATCCAAAGGGTCATTTCTATCTTCGCGTGCATATTGCCCAATCACCTGATATTGCTTTCCATTCATATTAAAGTACGAAAAACGTTGTCCGCTTAAAGCAAATTGCAATGTTTGCGAAACGTCTAAAACAGAAACTCCCAAATTTTTTGCTTTGTCGCGATTAATGGAAATATTTATTTCAGGTTTGTTGAATTTTAAATTGACATCGGTAACTGTAAAAGCAGGGTCCTGACTTACTTCATCCATAAATACCGGCAACTTTTCTCTGAGCTTTTCAAAATTTGGAGCCTGAATAATATAGTTAATCGGTAATCCGCCGCGACGGCTAACAGAAATAGTAGGTTGTTGAATAATGAAAGTTTTGGCTTCTGTATACCCTCCGGTAATTTTAGTTAGTTTTTGTGCAATCTCCATTTGGGATCGTTCTCTTTCCCCCGGTTCAGAAAAACGGATACGCATAAAACCGGTATTAGAAGCGCCTGAACCGGCAAATCCAGGAGCTGTTACCGTCAGGTTGATTCTCTTTTCAGGAATCGAATCTTGAACCATTTGGGTGAGTTTTAAAATAAATGCGTCGGTGTACTCATAAGAAGCACCTTCTGGAGCAGTAACACTTACGTTTACCGAACCTCTGTCATCCATTGGCGCAGTTTCCTTTTGCAATACAAACCAGAAAAGCGCAATTAACCCGATACAAATTCCAACAATGGGATAAGCCAGCCAACGTTTCTTCAGAAAGTCATTCAACGCATCGGCATAACCGGTATTCATTTTTATAAAATACGGTTCGGTAAAATTGTAAAATCTTGTTTTTTTCTGATTTGCTTTCATTAAATACGCATTCAGCATAGGCGTTAACGTTAACGAAACAAATGCAGAAATAAGCACCGCAGCGCCAATTACAACACCAAATTCCCGGAAGAGCCTGCCCACAAATCCTTCCAGAAAAATTACTGGTAAGAACACCGCGGCAAGAGTTATCGAAATAGAAATAACGGCAAAGAAAATTTCATTGGCTCCGCGAATTGCAGCTTCAAACGGCGAATAACCTTCTTCCAGTTTTTTGTAAATATTTTCTGTTACCACGATACCATCATCAACCACCAAACCTGTAGCTAACACGACCGCTAAAAGTGTAAGTACATTGATAGAAAACCCAAAAAGGTACATGATAAAAAAGGTGGCAATTAACGAAACCGGAATATCAATAAGCGGCCGCATGGCAATACTCCAATCTCGAAAAAAGAGATAGATAATCAGAATTACCAGAACAAGCGAAATGATAATGGTTTCGGCTACTTCTGTTACAGATCGTTTTACGAAAATGGTATTATCCAACGCAATATCGAGCTTAAAATCTTTTGGAAGCTCAACTTTTAGTTGTTCGTATCGTTTGTAAAACTCTTTAGAAATGTCCAGATAGTTTGCGCCCGGTTGTGGCACCAGAGCCAGGCCAATCATCGGTGTCCCGGATTGACGTAACATGGTTTCCTCATTTTCAGGTCCTAATGTTGCCGAGCCAATATCGCGTAATCGAACAATATTATCTCCTGAGCTTTGAATTAAAAGATTATTAAATTCTTCTTCGGTTGATAAATTTCCAATTGTTCTAACCGATAATTCTGTGGCATCGCCGGAGATCTTCCCGGAGGGAAGTTCTACATTTTCACGATCGAGCGCATTTTTCACGTCGAGCGCAGTTAATTTATATGAGGCCAGTTTTGCCGGATCTATCCAAATACGCATGGCATACCTTTTTTGCCCCCAGATTTGAATACTACTTACCCCCGGAATAGTTTGTAAACGCTGTGCCAGTACGTTTTCCGCATAATCACTTAATTCCAGCTGGTTCCGTTTATCACTTTGAACGGTCATCGAAATAATCGATTCTGAGTTGGCATCGGCTTTGGAAACCGTCGGCAATCCGTCAATATCTTTAGGCAATTGCCTTACAGCCTGCGAAACTTTATCACGGACATCGTTGGCTGCATCTTCCAGATTTTTGTCGAGATTAAATTCTACCGTGATATTGCTCGATCCCTGATTACTGGCTGAAGTAATGTTTTTTATACCATCGATGCTATTAATCGCTTTTTCGAGCGGTTCTGTAATTTGCGATTCAATAATTTCTGAATTTGCTCCCGGATAATTGGTCCGAACCGAAACAATTGGCGGATCAATAGAAGGAAATTCGCGAATACCCAAAAACTTAAATCCAATTACCCCGAATAAAACTAAAACGAGGTTCATTACTATTGCTAAAACCGGCCTTTTTATGCTGGTGCTTGATATGCTCATACCAAATGATTTAAACTATTTCCACTATTGCTCTCCAGATAGAAAGCAAGTTTAATTTTCCAACTTTATATTAACGGGCATTTCTGCTTTTAATGACATCATACCGGTAGTTAGTACGGTGTCGCCAAAATTTAATCCCGAAATGATCAACACATCTTTATCCGTTCTTGGTCCGGTTTCAACCATAACTTCTTTGGCTTTCCCCTGATTATTTATAAACACTTTTTTGCCTTTTAATACCGGAATTATAGCTTCAGAGGGAATTAAAATGGCGTCTTTAATATTTGATAGCGGAAGGTCAATTTTAGCAAAAGAACCGGGCAAAATCTGTCCGCTGGGATTATCTGCCTTTGCTTTTATTTGAAGGGTTCTGGTGTCCATATCAATGCTTGGTTCAATAGCATAAACATTTGCCGAATAAGTTCTGGATGACCCGGCGATTGAAAATTCAATTTTTGAATTTAAACTTATTTGTCTGGCATATTTTTCGGGAACAGAAAAAACAATCTTTATCGGATTGATGCTAACTAAATTTGCAATGGTAGTTCCGGGTGTCAAATATTCGCCTGATGAAACTTTTCGCAGGCCAATTCTTCCGCTAAAAGGAGCCCGGATTTGAGCTTTAGATAACTGGGCACGTATAACGTTTGTTTGTGATTGCAAAGAACGCAGATCTGCTAAAGCAACATCGTAATCTTCACTGCTAATTGCTTCTTTTTCTAACAATAATTTGGCTCTGTATTCGCTTTGCGAAGCTAATTTCTGTTTTGTTAACGCCTGCGCCAACTGAGCCTGAAGTTCTCTGTCGTTAATTTTAATGAGCAAGGCACCTTTATTTACATAGCTGCCCTCCTTAAAATAAATTCCGGTAATTAGTCCGGAAACTTCACTTCTTAAGTCAACTTGTTCGTTGGCTTCAACAGATCCGGATATAGAAAGGTTATTTGCAAAACTTTGCGGCCTTACAATTATACCATTCACATTGGTGGCAGGCGCAGC
>JBDTLL010000133.1:0-6624 GCA_039934815.1 Daejeonella sp.
TATAGCCTTTTTGTTCCTCAGGATCCAAAATCATTGATCGAAATAATGGGTGGCGAAAAGAAATTCATCCCTCATTTAGATTCATTGTTTACAATGCATTTGCCCGATGAATTTTTTGCGCATACAGAAGACATCACCCGGGAGGGGATTATTGGAAATTATGTTCATGGAAATGAACCGGCTCACCATGTGGCGTATTTATATAACTGGACAAGCAAACCCTGGAAAACGCAGGAACGCGTTCGTATGATTATGGAAAAACAATATCATAATGGTCCCGACGGATTAGGCGGAAATGATGATTGTGGACAAATGTCTGCGTGGTATATTTTCAGTGCTCTGGGATTTTATCCTGTTGCGCCGGGTTCTGACGAGTATTCTGTAGGTAGCCCGATGGTTGAAAAGGCAGATCTTCAATTTGAAAATGGTAATCAGTTAAAAATTGAAGTTAAAAATCAATCACCCAAAAATGTATATATTCAAAAACTTCTTTTAAATGGCCAAATGGTTATCGATAATAAGTTAAGCCATGCAGATTTACTCAAAGGAGGCGAGCTGGTATTTTTTATGAGCAGTAAACACAAGTAACAGGGAATGAGATTGGAATTGTTTGAAATTAAATTTTATTTCGCTAAAATTAAACCAATGCGGCATGATTTTAGCGATTTTAGCCTGATTTTATCCAGTTTGATATCAATATGTTACGTTAAATTTGTTATAGAGTTAATTATCAATTATTTGAATTTTTAATTTCAAGTTAAGTTATTATTATCCTTTTCTGCGGAAGGGGACAAATTTATATTTTATGAAACAACCCGTTGTAAAAAGTTCTCCAAAAAAGTTGGAAGATAATAAGGTAAACAATGAGGATGATACTTTGGATGTTAAAGAGCTGCTAAGGGTGTTATCTTTGGTTAAAAATGGCAAGTTAAACGCCCGAATGCCGGTAACGCAGGCAGGTATAAACGGACGCATCTGTGAAGTATTAAATGATATTATCGACCTGAACGAAAGGGTTGTTTTAGAAATAGCTGTTGCGGATAAAGTAATTGGGCAGCAGGGAAATATTTATAAACGAATTGATATTCCGGATGCACGCGGGCAATGGGCCAGCGGTGTAAATTCATTAAACAACCTCATCACTAATTTAACTATTCCAACATTAGAAATTGCCGGAATGGTAAATTCTGTGGCCCGGGGAGAGCTTTCTAAACAAATACCTTTAGAAATAAATGGCAGACCTCTTAAAGGAGAATTTCTGAAAATTGCCAAAGAGGCAAATCAAATGATTAACCAGCTTAGATCGTTCACCATGGAAGTAACGCACGTTGCTTTGCAGGTAGGATCTGAGGGTAAATTAGGAGAGCAAGCGAAAATTAAAGGCGTTTCGGGAGTTTGGGCAGAGCTTACAGATTCTGTAAACCAGATGGGAAGTAACTTAACAACCCAGATGCGTAATATAGCCGAGGTAACTACTGCGGTGGCAAAGGGTGACCTTTCCCGTAAGATTACTGTAGAGGCAAAAGGAGAAATTTTAGAGTTGAAAAACACCATTAATACCATGGTGGATCAGCTGAACTCATTCTCATCTGAGGTAACCCGTGTGGCACTTGAGGTGGGAACTGAAGGAAAATTAGGTGGACAAGCGAAAGTAACAGGGGTTGCCGGAACCTGGAAAGATTTAACAGATTCTGTAAATCAGATGGCGGGAAATCTGACCGCCCAGGTACGTAACATCGCCGAAGTGACCACAGCGGTTGCAAAAGGTGACCTTTCCAGACACATTACTGTGGATGTAAAAGGGGAGATCCTCGAGCTAAAAAATACCATTAATACGATGGTGGATCAGCTGAACGGTTTTGCATCCGAGGTAACCCGTGTGGCGCTGGAGGTAGGAACAGAAGGTAAACTTGGAGGTCAGGCGAAAGTGCCCGGAGTTGCAGGAACCTGGAAAGAACTAACTGACTCGGTAAACCAAATGGGAGGTAACTTAACCTCGCAGGTGCGGAATATTGCCGATGTAACAACTGCGGTAGCAAACGGTGACCTTTCCCGGAAAATTACGGTGGATGTAAAAGGGGAGATACTTGAGCTGAAAAACACGATCAATACGATGGTGGATCAGCTGAATTCATTCGCTTCCGAAGTAACCCGTGTGGCACTTGAGGTGGGTACCGAAGGCAAGTTAGGAGGTCAGGCCAAAGTGCGGGGTGTTGGTGGAACCTGGAAAGATTTAACAGATTCAGTAAATAAAATGGGTAGTAATTTAACTACTCAAATGAGAAATATAGCCGAGGTAACAACCGCGGTGGCAAAAGGTGACTTGACCCAAAAGATTACAGTTGCCGCAAACGGAGAGATACTGGAATTAAAAAACACCATTAATACGATGGTGGATCAGCTGAACTCGTTCGGTAATGAGGTAACCCGTTTAGCACGAGAAGTAGGTACAGAAGGAAAACTTGGTGGACAGGCATTTGTGCCGGGAGTTGCAGGAACCTGGAAAGATTTAACAGATTCGGTAAACCAGATGGCCGGTAACCTAACGGCTCAGGTACGTAACATTGCTGCGGTAACTACAGCGGTAGCAAATGGTGACCTTTCTAAAAAAATTACAGTAACCGTTGAGGGCGAGATATTCGAATTGAAAGAAACCATCAATACGATGGTGGAACAGCTGAACGCTTTTGCATCTGAGGTAACCCGTGTGGCGCTGGAGGTAGGTACCGAAGGTAAGCTGGGTGGTCAGGCGAAGGTGAAAGGAGTTGGTGGAGTTTGGAAAGATTTGACTGATTCGGTAAATAAAATGGGTAGTAACCTGACTTTGCAGGTACGGAATATTGCTCAGGTAACTACTGCGGTAGCAAAGGGAGATTTGTCCCGGAAAATTACAATTGAAGCCCGGGGTGAGATTCAGGAATTGAAAGATACCATTAACACGATGGTGGATCAGCTGAATGGTTTCGCATCCGAGGTAACTCGTGTGGCGCTTGAGGTAGGTACAGAAGGAAAACTGGGCGGTCAGGCGAAAGTGCCGGGCGTTGCAGGAACATGGAAAGAATTAACAGACTCGGTAAACCAAATGGGAGGTAATTTAACCTCGCAGGTGCGGAATATTGCGGAAGTAACAACTGCGGTAGCATACGGAGATTTAAGTAAAAAGATCACGGTAGATGTAAAAGGAGAAATTCTGGAGCTGAAAAATACCATCAATACGATGGTGGATCAGCTGAATGGTTTTGCGTCTGAGGTAACCCGTGTGGCACGTGAGGTGGGAACAGAAGGTCGTTTGGGTGGACAGGCATTTGTGCCGGGTGTTGCCGGAACCTGGAAAGATTTAACAGACTCCGTAAATAATATGGCATCTAACTTAACAAGTCAGGTGCGTGGTATTGCAAAGGTTGTAACATCCGTGGCAAACGGAAACCTGAAACAAACCCTTTCTATTAATGCGCAGGGCGAGGTTTATCAGTTAACAGAAACCATTAACGGAATGATTGATACGCTGGCGGTTTTTGCCGAGCAGGTAACAACAGTGGCACGTGAGGTGGGAGTTGAGGGTAAACTGGGTGGTCAGGCAAACGTGCCGGGCGCATCCGGAACGTGGCTGGATTTAACTAAAAACGTAAATCAGCTGGCAGAAAACTTAACCACGCAGGTACGTGCAATTGCAGAAGTTGCATCAGCGGTAACCAAGGGAGATTTAACACGAATGATTCGTGTAGATGCCCGGGGTGAGGTTGAGGCTTTGAAAGATACAATCAACCAGATGATTGCCAACCTAAAAGATACCACAACAGAAAACAGGGAACAGGATTGGTTAAAATCCAATCTGGCCAAGTTTGCGCAGATGTTGCAGGGTCAGCGGGATAGAAACGCGGTGGCAAATAAAATTCTCTCGGAGTTGGCAGAACTGGTAAACGCACGTTATGGAGCGTTTTACATTTTACAGGCATCAGAAAATAATAAAGATCCTAAATTAAAGCTCTTTGCAGGATATGCTCAGAAAAACAGGAAGACAATCAATACAGAGTTTTCATTAAATGAAGGTTTGGTTGGACAATGTGCTACAGACAAAGAGCGAATTTTGCTGTCGAATGTTCCGGGAGAATATTTACAGATCAACTCCGGAATTGGAAATGCTCCGCCATTAGATCTGGTAATTTTGCCCGTATTATTTGAGAACAATATAAAAGCGGTAATTGAACTGGCATCGTTCGAACATTTCAGTCACACACACCTGGATTTCCTTGATCAATTAACAGAGAGTATCGGTATCGTGTTAAACAATATAGAAACCAACACGCGTACAGAGGAACTTTTATCGCAGTCTCAATCTTTATCTGGAGATTTGAAATCGCAGCAGGAAGAATTGAGAAGAGCAAATGATGAATTGCATGAAAAAGCACAGCTTCTTGAAAAACAAAAAGAAGAAGTAGAGCAGATCAATAAAGAGGTTGAAGAGGCCAGACGCTCGCTTGAAGATAAAGCCGAACAGCTTACACTAACGTCAAAATATAAGTCAGAATTTTTGGCGAATATGTCGCACGAATTGCGGACGCCGTTAAATAGTTTGTTAATTCTGGCGCAACAGTTATTTGAAAATCACGATGGTAATTTATCTGAGAAACAAATTCGTTATGCCAAGACAATTCACTCCTGCGGTAATGATCTGATACACCTGATCAATGATATTCTGGATCTTTCGAAGATCGAATCGGGAGTTATTATGGTAGATATTATGCCGGTTGATTTCCGTGAGATTGTTTCGTTTGTTGAAACAACTTTCCGCCCGATATCAGAAACAAAAAATCTAAGTTTTAAAATTGAGGTGGATGAAAATTTGCCGGAGAAATTAGATACAGATATTCAGCGTTTGGCGCAGATATTGAAAAATCTACTTTCCAATGCATTTAAGTTTACCGAGAAAGGTGAGGTTAAGCTTAGTATTCACAAACCTGCAAAGGGTCAAAAAGTTCCGTTTGCCGGTGATTCATTCATCATGTTTTCTATCGAGGATACTGGAATCGGGATACCGGAAAAAACACAATCACTTATTTTTGAAGCATTTCAACAGGCAGAAGGTTCTACCAGCAGAAAATATGGTGGTACCGGTTTAGGCTTATCAATTAGTAAAGGTTTTGCCGAACTTCTGGGTGGTGGAATTGAAGTTAAAAGTCATACAGGCAAAGGAAGTGTGTTTACTTTATACCTTCCATTAATTTCAAATCAGGGAAACAAAACATTTAAATTTACGCCGCCAAAACAATTAAAACCTCCCGTAGCAGATTCAAAACTTATTCTTCAGGATATGGAAGAAGTTTTAATTGATGATGATAAGGCACTGATTAAACCGGCAGACAAAGTAGTTCTGGTTATTGAAGATGATTTGCATTTTTCTCATATTCTAATGGATAAAGCGCATGATCTTGGGTTAAAGGTTGTTGTTGCAATAAGTTATCTGGAAATTTTTGAATGTATTCAGAATTATAAACCAATTGCCATCACGCTTGACGTAAATATGCCTGAATCTAATGGCTGGAATATTTTAAAACTTTTAAAAAGCAATACGAAGGTAAGACATATACCGGTGCATGTAATTTCCGGAATTGACTTTAAAGAAATGGCTTATGAGAT
The DNA here is from genome assembly GCA_039934815.1 of Daejeonella sp. GTDB lineage: Bacteria > Bacteroidota > Bacteroidia > Sphingobacteriales > Sphingobacteriaceae > Daejeonella. The sequence goes on from JBDTLL010000133.1 coordinate 5,638, forward strand.
GGGAGCCAAAAGTTTCCACGTAAAACCGCTAACCAACGAAGTTTTACATGACCTTTTCGAAAATATGATTTCATTTAATGGCAACAAGCTTAAAAAGGTTTTATTGCTGAATGCAGATAAGCAGGAAAATAAAGCGCTTAATAAATTGGTGTCCAGTGATTTTGTGAGATCATCAAGCGCATCTAATTCAAAAGAGGCGCTTGAAGCTATAAATGCTAAGTCGTTTGATATGATCGTGGCAGATTTTAATCTTCCGGAAGCCGAAACTATATTAAACCATTTGAAGAATGATAAGTCAGAAACTCCTTTAATAGTATTTTCCGAAAAGGGATTTACTAAAAATGAAGTTAAATCATTGCGCAGCCGAAACGTAATTCTGTTGGAGAAATCTGATGAATTTGAAGGGAAATTATTAAATGAAATGCTTTTCCGGATGCACATAAATAGCAATACTTTAGATGCGGAAAGATCTGGCATGGTAGAAGCTGCAATTGGTAATGAAGATATTCTGGACGGTAAAAAGATTTTGATTGTAGATGACGATGTTAGAAATCTTTTTGCACTGACCGCTGCATTTGAGCGCTCAAAGCTGGAAGTTTTAACTGCAGAAAGCGGAAAAGAAGCTTTAGAGTTGATAAATTCTGAAAAAGGAATAGATATTGTTTTAATGGATATAATGATGCCGGAGATGGATGGTTATGAAACGATTCAATGGATCAGGAAGGAAAAGAAAAATAAAGATCTTCCCATAATTGCGGTTACAGCCAAGGCAATGGTGGGCGATCGGAAAAAATGTATTGCTTCCGGTGCTTCAGATTATATTACGAAGCCCGTTAAAACAGACCAGTTATTGTCCTTGATGAGAGTTTGGTTGTATAAATAAACCGACATAATAAATTTTGAATAATCCACAAATGGTAAAAATTCTTTTGGTTGATGATAATGCGGATAATTTAATGTCTATGGAAGTTATTCTTGAGAAAGAAG
>JBDTLL010000134.1:0-6615 GCA_039934815.1 Daejeonella sp.
ATTTACCTTTTCATTGCACGGTCCATTTCCATTTTGGCGTCGCGGTCTTTTAGCGTTTCACGTTTGTCGAAAGTTTTCTTTCCTTGTGCAAGGCCAATTTCCATTTTGGCAAATCCCCGCTCGCTTGTAAATATTTTCAGAGGAATTATAGTAAAACCTTTTTCTTCAATTTTGCTTTTTAGCTTACTCAATTCTTTTTTATGCAATAGTAGTTGGCGGTCGCGTTTAGCGGGATGATTGTAAAATGAACCATGAGAATATTCGGCAATTTGCATATTTCGCACAAATAGACCTTTGTCCATAAAAGTGCAAAACGCGTCGTTTAAATCAGCTTTTCCTTCGCGTATAGATTTAATTTCGGTTCCTAAAAGTTTAATTCCTGCTGTATACGTATCCAGAATTGAATATTCAAAATATGCCTTCTTATTCTTTATGTTTATTCCGCCTGCCATCTCTTTATTTAAAACGCTAATATCCGAAAGAAAATGCGATTTACTGTTCTTCGTCTCTCTTTCATTTCCTAAACGGGAACACATTTCCGGCCGAAAGGTGTTAATTTTATAAAAGACGTCCAAAAACGAATAAAAATTACATCTCGATTGAACGAAAATATTTGAGATTTGAAAATCAAAATTTATTTTTTTGATGAATTCTGAAACGCATGAAAACTGATAATAACGAAAATACTGACCTATTGAACGCTGAAGAAATTGAAGTTGCTGTTAAAGAAACCGATACAAACGCTGCTCAAACTGAATTAGAAAATAAATCTGAACATCCTAAAGATCACGCTACTGATGACGGACACGATCATGATCATGAAGATCACGATCATGGTTCTGAAGGCGGGTGGATAAGTCAGTGGCAATTATTAGTTGCCCTGGCCGGCCTGATAATTATGCTCACACTTGACTATGGCTTTCATATCAGGTTTAGCAAAATTGTAGAATTGCCTATTTATATCGCTCTTTACCTTTTATCAGGATATAAAGTTTTAGATCTGGCTTTTCGCAAAGCGAAAAGACTGGATTTTTTCAATGAATTTTTCTTAATGAGTGTTGCCACAATTGGTGCATTTTTACTGGGCTCGTATAGTGAAGGTGTGGCGGTAATGGTTTTCTATTCCATCGGTGAATTTTTTCAGGAGCTGGCGGTAAACAGAGCCAAAACAAGCATCAAAGCTTTGTTAGATGTCCGGCCGGAAACGGTAATGCGTTTGAATGAAAATAATAAAACTGAGGAAATATCATCCTACAAAGTAAAAATTGGAGATATCATTCAGGTAAAAGCCGGTGAAAAAGTTGGCCTTGATGGGATCTTAATTTCTGACAAAGCTGTTTTTAATACAGCAGCGTTAACCGGAGAAAGTAAACCCGACAGCAAGGAAAAAGGAGATCGTGTATTAGCGGGAATGATCAACCTGGATTCGGTTTCGGAGGTTAAAGTCGATGTTGAATTTACCGACAGCAAGCTGAGTAGAATTTTATCGATGGTGCAGGATGCCACTGCACGCAAATCACAGACTCAATTGTTTATCTCTCGTTTTGCAAAAATTTATACGCCCGTTGTTTTTGGTTTGGCATTTTTACTCGTGTTGCTCCCATATTTCTTTGTATCCGAATACAATGTTAACGATTGGCTTTATAGATCCTTAGTTTTTCTGGTAATCAGTTGTCCTTGTGCTTTGGTTGTTTCAATTCCTCTGGGCTATTTCGGCGGGATCGGGCTTGCATCTAAAACTGGTATTTTGTTTAAGGGAGCTAACTATTTAGATGTAATGGCTAAGGTTGATACCATTGTGATGGATAAAACCGGAACCCTGACAAAAGGAATTTTCGAGGTTCAAAAAGTACACGCCTATGATTTGCCGGAAGATGAATTGTTGAAATATGCGGGCGCAATAGAGGCCAAATCGACCCACCCGATTGCAAAAGCTGTTTTAAATTACGCAGGCGATACTGGCGCACAATATCATGCAGAAGATGTTCAGGAAGTTGCGGGAATGGGTTTAAAGGGAACGGTAAACGGCAAAATTGTTTTGGCTGGAAATGCCAGGCTCCTTAAAAAGTTTAACGTCGCATATGATTCTGAACTGGATAAAATTGATGATACAATTGTTGTGATTTCCGTAGATGGAAAGTACGCAGGTTATATTTTAATTGCAGATGAATTAAAAGATGATGCGAAAATCGCGGTAGAAAATATGCATAATGCAGGGCTGAAAACGGTTATGCTGAGTGGTGATAAACAATCTGTTGTGGATAATATTTCTAAGTTATTGAAAATTGATCAGGCTTTTGGAGGTCTGTTGCCCGAAGATAAAGTTAATCGGGTATCTGAATTAAAGAATGCCGGAAGACATATTGCATTTGTCGGCGACGGCTTGAATGATGCTCCTGTTTTGGCTTTAGCCGATGCAGGAATTGCAATGGGAGGTTTAGGCAGCGATGCCAGTATTGAAATTGCAGATGTGGTAATTCAGAACGATCAACCTTCTAAAATTTTGAGCGCAATCCGCATCGGAAAAATTACCAAAAAGATTGTTTGGCAGAATATTTTTCTCGCCATGAGCGTAAAAATTATTGTGCTGGCATTGGGTGCAGGCGGTATTGCTAATTTGTGGGAAGCCGTAATTGCTGATGTTGGTGTAGCGCTGCTCGCGATATTAAATGCAGTTAGAATTCAGCATATAAAGCTTTAATGTCTGAAAGAAAAACCGAGGAAAATAGTTTTGTCAGAATTTTTAGTGACTCCATAATTAAATCCGGCATCCAGATTTAGGTTTTTATTGATAGAATAAATCAGACCGGCATCAAGATAAAAGGCAAATTCATTAATTGAAAAATTGTAAGTATCATAACTTTCCAAAAATAAGCCCCAGTTTTTACCCAGATATTTTCCGAAAGTAATTGAGTTAAGCAAGGAGCTTTGGTATTTTTCGCCTTCGCTGATAATGTCCAGTTCAGCCTGTGCACTAAAGCTCCAGTCATTTTTTAATTCAGTTGAAAATGGAATAATTATTCCGCCATCTATTTTATTACCTTCAGAAAATTTTGAAACCGGAATATTGATATAAGGCATTATCCCCAAGGCAGATTTTCCCTTGTCATTTCCAAAAATGTTTTGTTTTAAACGAATGCTTAAATCGCCAAAGCCTGATGTTCGTTCAGAAAAATTAGATGATTTGTTTTGCTGATGAACAAACGATTGAACGACAAGCTGAAGATCAGTTGAATTACTTAAACCAAGTTTTAAATTCATCAGATTATAATAATTCTGAATTACGTTTTGCTCTGAAGTTTTGTTTTCTACCCGTTTTATCAGGTCTGTTTCAATTTGAAAATGACCCGCATCTACAGTGTACGGATTTTCAGTAATATCCGGTCGGTCAGTCTGCATATCCCTAAGAAATTCTTTCGGAGTTGGATTAAACAAACTATAAACCCTCTTCGTGCTATCTCTTGTCTGAGCATTAGATGAGAATATATTAAGAAGGAAAATAAGAAAGGTTAATCCTTTTTTCATGTCTATTTAATTACCATTATTGGAATATTTACATTGTGCCTCACGCTGCCAACGGTTGTTCCAAATATTAAATCGCTTATTCCTTTGTGTCCATGGGCACCCATTACCAATAGATCCAAATCCTCTGTTTTAACCAGGTTAGAAATGGCTTTTGAGGCTGTTCCGTACCCAACAGAAACTTCTGTATGGTAGCCTAAATCTTCTAAATTAACTTTGTATTTCTGTAGATTGGCCATGTCACTCTGGGTTTCCAAGTCCAAAACTTCTTCGCCGTGAAAACGGGCGCCAGCAGTTTCCACTACGTGTATTAAATGATAGGTTGCTTCTTTGCCTCCTTGAATTAAGGCTTGTCTGATGGTATTTAAATCTTTGCTCGAGAAATCTACCGGTACACCAATCCGCTTGTAACTGAATTTTTCTACATCGCCAATTTCCAAAGCGCCGCCGTGAGGAACGATGGAAATAATACGATCTTCTTTTCTAAAAAACGGGATAATGAAAACATATAAAAGTAAGAAACCTACAAAAGTCAGGACCGGGAAAACAATGAAATAAATCCACCAGGTGCTTTCGGAGGTTGCCATCCAGACACTTATTTCCTGCCAAACCAATTTTACATTTAATCCTACAATGATAATAGCACTGATCCAGGCCAGAGTTTTTATCCAGTTTTTGATTGTAAAATCTTTCATTTTTTTCTTATCTGAATTAAAATGAATTAACGGAATGATAGCAAATCCCAGTTGCAGACTTAGAACAACCTGACTTAAAACCAAAAGTTCTCCTAATGATTCTTCACCAAAATACAGAATTGTGAAAAACGCAGGAGCTATGGCCAGCAAACGAGTAATTAATCTTCTGATCCAGGGCTGAACTCGAAGGTTTAAGTGGCCTTCCATCACAATCTGACCGGCTAAAGTTCCGGTAATTGTAGAACTTTGACCGGATGCTATTAAAGCAACCGCAAATAAAGTAGGAGAGAGCGATCCGAAAATATTTTCCAATAATTTATAAGCATCCTGAATTTCGGCAACTTCAAATAAATCGTTTTTAAAAAACGCTGCCGCAGCTAAAATCAGAATTGCCGCATTCACAAAAAACGCAAGATTCAAAGCAACCGCGGTATCAATAAAGTTAAACTTAATTGCGTCTTTAATTCCTTTATTGGTACGCTCAATTTTGCGGGTTTGTACCAGCGAAGAATGTAAATACAGGTTATGCGGCATAACGGTGGCCCCTATAATTCCAATAGCTATATAAAGTGCATTTCCGGATAGTATTGATGGTTTAAATCCGGAAAGTACTTCACCCAGAATCGGTTCAACTATAAACATCTCAGCCAGGAAAGATATACCAACAATAAACACCATGGAGACGATAAAAACTTCCATCATTCGCATTCCCTTATTCATCAGGAAAAGCAAAAGAAAAGTATCAAGAACGGTGATGGAAATTCCCCATATCAGGGGCAAGCCGAATAATAAATTCAATCCGATTGCCATACCGATGATTTCGGCCAGATCGCAGGCGATAATGGCAATTTGAGCCAATACAAATAGTGGATAGTTAACGAATTTTGGATATGCTTTACGCGATGCCTGGGCAAGATCTACTCCCTGAACAATTCCCAAACGGGCACTTAGCGACTGTAATAAAAGCGCAATCAAGTTGGACATTAGCAGCACCCAGATCAGGCTGTAGCCAAACTGACTACCGCCGGCAATATCTGTAGCCCAGTTTCCCGGATCCATATATCCAACGCTTACCAGATAGGCAGGTCCAATAAACGCTAATAATTTTCTCCATCCGGTTTTTCCGGAAGTGGCAACGCTGCCATGTACTTCTCCTAAAGAATCACTTTGGTTGGAAATGGATTTTTTACTCATATTACCACTAATAAATTTTTAGCCACTTCGCGACTGATGCTCAAATCTTTTTCCTGGTTGTTTAAAATAATGGAGCCGTCAAACTCCATAATTTCTATAATCGTAACTGTGGTGCCTAAAGTCAGTCCACTCTTTTCAAGATATTGTAAGAAGACGGGAGTATGTTCGCTAACGCCCGAGATTTTCCCCGCTTCGCCGGGTTTCATTTTGCTAATTTTTACAAAAGGCTTTTGCTGTATATTTCCTTTTCTATCCGGGATCGGGTCGCCGTGCGGATCTGTTTTTGGGAAGCCTAAAAACTTATCAAGCCGGTCGACTAATTCTTTGGAATTTATATGCTCCAGTTCTTCAGCTATATCATGCACTTCATCCCACTTAAAATCTAATTTTTCCACCAGAAAAACTTCCCACAATCTATGCTTTCTAATTATTTCTGTTGCTGTTTGCCTGCCTGCGTCTGTTAAACTGGCTCCCTGATAGCGGATATAATTGATTAGTTTTTTGTCTGCGAGTTTTTTAAGCATATCCGTTACAGAAGCTGCTTTGGTGTTCATTACTTCCGCAATTCCGTTGGTAGTCACCACATTATTATCCTCTGTACTTAGTTGATAAATGGTTTTAAGATAATTTTCTTCAGTAAATGAATGCATGTTTAAAAAATTGATTAAGCAAATCTAATAATAAATTTAGATTAGTCTAAAATTTAATTCATAAAATTATTCAAATTATTTTCCTCATTTTTAAGTATAATATTTGGTTATTGTTTTTAAAACCTACATTTGTTTTAGTATGGCTTTCGAATTAGACAAAATAGATTTGCGAATCCTGAAAATTCTTCAGGAAAATGGGCGTATAACCAATCTCCAACTTTCTTCCGAAGTAGGTTTATCGCCTGCGCCAACTCTGGAAAGGGTTAGAAAATTGGAAAATGCCGGCTTTATAAAAAGCTACCATGCTATGGTTGACGAAGAACTTCTTGGTTTAGGAATTAAAACCTTTATTCAGGTTCAGCTTGATTTCCATAAAAATAATACGATTCAGGTTTTTTTGGATGAAGTGAAAAACATCAAGGAGATTACTGAATGCCATCATGTAACCGGCCAATGCGATTTTCTTTTAAAGGTTTATGTGAAAGATATTAAAGCGTACGAACGCCTGATTATGGATAAGATCAGTAAAATTGGCGTGGTTAAAACTTTCCAAA